>JAYQWI020001085.1:0-4085 GCA_035871815.2 Candidatus Parabeggiatoa communis | reverse complement strand
ATGATCCGCTTCTGCAATATGTCGTGAATAAACTTGATGGGTGAGTATGTTCTTTATTTTCCCAATCGTAAAGCACATCAAGTACTGTTTTATCAGGCTTTTTGGGTTTCTTTTTAGCCAATGAGTTCTCCTATTTATTCTGCGTTCAAAATGTTTATATAAAAAATCACATCTGGAGAAAGATTCTTTTGTCTTCCGTTCAAAATATCAAAGCGTTAAACTAAGCTGGCTATGTCACCATAGCCAACTCGTCTTCAAAACCGTGCGTGAGACTTTCACCTCACACGGCTCCTCTCTAATCATCCCTCTCGGAGCTTATGAACATCATTTATTTAGACAAAAACCCAATCTGATTTTGTGAGTAATTCCTTTTAAAATCGACGGTTATCGTCCAGAGTTTTGATGTTCAACTGCTTTCGCAATACTTCTTTCAAGTCTTAGGACAAACCTTTCTACCTTGGCCCAGTTGATTTGATTCCACTTTTGGTCGGGTTTCAATTTTGCGCCTAAGCTACTATTGTTATTGTTTTTTATAACGTACTTGTTGCACTTGACGATAGTATTGTTCTAATAATTACAGTGTAGGCATGGGCATATACTTATCATTACAATAAGTCATTAGCTTTTCCTACAATCTTTTCGAGTTGACGCGCTATTCACCTGCCTAAGCTTCTGACTGCCTTCCATCAGACTACGCGCTCTCTTCCCACCGTTCCTAAGATATAATATATAAGTTTTAGGTTCCAACTCTACACGGGATATTAAGGCATACCAATAGGGAGGCGGATACCCTATTGCCTTGTAACATATCAATAATGGCGATCTTTAGCTTCACTTTGTTGCTCACCGCGTTTTAGGTATATTCATTGGTTCAATTTCTTAACCTTGACTTACTCGCCTAGCTCCAATTCAACTGCTAAACCAATTGTTGGCTACATTACACCCCGCTTTAGCCTATTAAGCAGACAATTCTTAAAGTGACTAGGGGTATTGGCTTACTCTCGTATGTAAGAGTGGAGAACTTTCATCTCCCTTATATCCTAAGTTAAACCGGCTATGTCTAGCCGGTTCTAATGCCACGCAACCCATTGTTTATGAGTTACTTTTGCATTAAACGGGTCACACTCCGCTTCGCACCGGCCACACGTAGCAGGTGCTGCGCTCGTAGTACGTGAACACGCCGCCGTCGCCAAGGTACACATGCCAGGCGTTGGGCGTGATGTCCACGGACGTAGTAGACGACCAGTAATAGAACGTCCGCACGGACGAAAACGTATCACTTTCTGTCCACTTATATTTTTTATCAATCATCGCTTCCCACTCATTTTTGGTAGGCAAACGCCACATTCCAACCCTTGAACCATCACGAAGACCACAATGTCCATGCGCAAGTTTGGCAGCACTCCGCTTGGCAGTTTTCCAATTCTGTTTACCAAAACAATTCGCATTTTTCAGCCATATCAGTCCACTTCTATTATCTGTAACGGTGCCATCACTATTGTCGGTATAGCGGTTCGATGAAGAAAGTGTCGATAATCGTGCTTCAAGCACTTTCTCTAGCCTGGGGCCTTCTCCAGCAAGTGCTTGTAACGCTAACATCGTTTTTTCTCCCACAACACCATCTGGTTCCAATTTGTGTTGACGTTGAAAGGCGATTATCCGTTGTTTCAATGTTGAGTTAAAGCGTGGTGATAATGCATGGGGTTTACTGTTTAGCCCGTCAATAATATCTAAGTGTTTTCTTACCCAAATCACCGCTTTGTGGCTTGTACCCTTTTTCAGCACAGGGAGAGGCAACATGGGCGGATGCCAAAGCAGTAAAAATTGTCCAAGCCAATATTTATTAATTTCGTGGAGAGAAAACTCATAAATATCTTTTCCAATCGCTAAGATGGCGGTATTATTTTGCAAGTGTGTCACTACCATATGATGTTGTTTACCATCTGCTGTCACTAATTCAATCACAGCGGGGCGGTTAAAATAACGAAGCTCATCCCAAGTGCCTGTTCTCAATAGACATGCTAGTCCTTGTGTTGTAGCACGTTGACATGCTTTATTCCCTGCCAAGCTTGTATAATCTAAGCCCCAAAGATTAAAAAGCATCGTAAAGGCTGATTCCGTACTCGCTTTTGGTAAGATATCCAATAAACGAATTTCTGGTGGTGGCGATGTTAACGAAGGTGGTGGTGCTGGTTTTTCAATGGGTTTTGCTTCTTCAACAAATCTCGTCTTTTCTTTTTGACGGGCTTTTTCTCGCTCTAACTGAGCGCGTTGGCGTTCTAATTGTAGTCGTTGTTGTTCTAATTCGGCACGTTGCTGCTCTAATTCTTTCTGCTCTTCAGAACCACAAGAACCAAAACAAAACTGTTGCGTTATCAAAGAGCCTGACTCCCAAGGAACTTGCTGTTCTTCTGTATCTTCCGTTTCCTGTACGACACGATAACGCACTTCTTTGAGCAAAGTTTCTACCATCGTATGAGGTTTTTGACGCAAAACATCCACCAAATGTTTGGTATAAACACTATTGCGTTCTCCCGGCAAACCTCCCCATGAGACTTTATTGGCTGCCGTTGCATAAATGATTAACGTATTCATCGGTGCATTCAAAGAAGAACTAAAACCCTTACTGACACCAGCAAAAGCCCCTTTACTTTTGCGGAAAAAATCATCAGGAATACTCTCACGGCAAGCATCCAAAATCATCAGTTTCACCCCACGAGTCGCTCTTTCCATTTGATTTAACACATATTTAGCGGGCAGTGCCTCACCTTCAATGTCAATATCATCGTGAATATCAGCCCGTAACGGTACTAAGTAGTTGATATTATTTTGTTGAAAGCCATGCCCAGAAAAGTAAAACATACCCACGTCTTGTTGCCCCAAACGTTGGGTAAAATCACGCACGGCTTGTTTCATGGCGGTTTTTTTTCGCACATTAGTTTTCAAAATGACTTGAAAGCCTAAATGTTTAAGTGCATTTGCCACATCAATCGCATCATTGACGGGATTTCTTAACTTTTCTAACTGCAACTTGTTGAATTTTTCATCATAGTTACCATTGCCAATGACTAACGCGATGCGTGCGGTTTGGGTGGATGAAGTTGAATGGTTAATAGCTGTAGATGGTGTAGATGAACCGACTCCTTTGCTTTGTTCCGTGTCACTTTGGGAACAGCCGGTGATTGAAATGATAAGGCTTAAAAACAGTATGATATAACGGTACATAATGAACTCCTCTATTTTGTTATCAGTTATTAAAGTGAACCTTTGTGTCAATGCTTGCAAAAACGCCTGTTCTATGTACAGGACAAAAATAAATATAAATGCAGGCACCCTCCTTTTGCAACCAGCAAAATAACATGCAAAATAAATTTGGAACGTAGATCAGCAAAATAAATTTGGAACGTAGACCAGCAAAATAACAGGAACGAAAATCAGCAGCAACACCTCTAATCCTGACGAAGACAAAGCATCCGAAACCATTATTTCCCTCCCTCGTTATAACCGTCGCGGATAATTACAGAACTGAAGGCACTATAGTAAGGGTTGCGTTCCTCCAAACTCCGCATGCCCTGTTTGCTTTTCAAGCTGAGCAAGTATTTGATCATTGATATCAAGATTGGCTCTAAGCCTTGAATTGAGTCCTGATATTTCCTGCTGATCAATATTGCCACGCACCACATGCAATGCAATGTCACGTACTGTTTTGAACTCATCGGCAGACATCTCGAACTCTACGTCAGGGTTATCGGTACCGTACTTGGAGAAGACTAATTCGATTTATTTTTGCAAAGCTGTTCGTTCTTCTGATCTCATGGCTATTTTTCCTGACTTGGTTATCGGATATAACTACAAGGATTAGTTATTCGATGCGGATATAACTACAAGGATTATTTATTCGATGCGGATTAAATTATAGCCTGATTGAGTTCGTTATGTGAGTTTCGTGAGTCTTCGTTGAAAAGTGCGGCTTACTCACAGAGGTAGTGATGCAACGTGGCTGATATGATAGAACGCTGATTCGGCTTCTTATGGCCTGATTTCCACGCAAAAGTTTTTGCGCGCAAAAACTTTTGCGCGGAACG
>JAYQWI020001084.1:0-4385 GCA_035871815.2 Candidatus Parabeggiatoa communis | reverse complement strand
CCCAAAAGGCAATTCAAGCCGGTTTGTTTAATTTCTCTCATTCTCTGCGGCTCTGCGGCTCTGCGTGAGCCGACAGTTTGTTACAAATTATTTGTGTGCATAGAGTAGCCCTGCGGGATAATTTATTTTTTTGATATTCCTTAACTCGTGTAACCACATTACTTTTCACGATGCACTTTTCACTTTTCACTTAAAGGAATCCTCTCAAAATGACAGAAGAGTTAACCAAACCAGAAAGGGCTAAATCCTTTCCAATTGTCGCTATCGGCGCATCAGCGGGTGGATTGGAGGCCCTTGAAGTATTGTTTAAGCACATGCCGTCTGATAGTAATATGGCTTTTGTGATTATTCAGCACCTCAGTCCCAACTATAAAAGTATGATGGGCTCCTTGCTGCAAAAGCATACCACAATGAAGATCAGAGAAGTGATGGCGGACATGGTAATTGAAGCTAATAATGTTTATCTGAATCCACCTGATCACAACGTCATTATTATGAACCAGACTTTCCAACTGTTAAAACCCGTTAAAAAGCATGGCATTAATTTACCCATTGATTGCTTTTTCAGGGCACTTGCCGAAGAACAAGCGGAAAAGGCAATCTGCATCATCCTCTCCGGAACCGGTGCCGACGGCACTTTAGGACTAAAAGCAATCAAAGGCGCAGGCGGTATGACTATGGTTCAGGCGGAGGCCAGTTATGATGGCATGCCCAGAAGTGCCATTAATACCGGTAAAGTTGACTTTGTGCTACTGGTGGATAAAATACCCGATGCACTGCTGAAATACGTGCGGCATCCTTATATAAAACATCCCACGGAAATCGAAACCCCTAAAGAACAATTTCAGCAACACTTGCATAAAATATTTTTTCTGATTCGGAGCGGCACGGGACACGACTTCTCCAACTATAAACAGAATACTATCCGCCGCCGGATTGAACGCCGTTTGGCTGTCCATCGGATTGATAAAATTGAAGACTATGTCCATTACCTCCAGAAAACGCCAACGGAAGTGGAAGCCCTTTTCAAAGACCTGCTGATTGGTGTCACCCATTTTTTTCGGGACCCTGAAGCTTTTGAAATTCTCCATAAATACAGCCTGTTAGACTTGCTAAAAAGTAAAGGGGCAAATTCACCAATACGAATTTGGATTGTCGGTTGTGCCACTGGTGAAGAAGCCTTTTCCATCGCCATGCTTATTTCGGAAACGATGGATGAACTGAAAAAGCATTCCGAAGTCCAAATTTTTGCTTCTGATTTAGATAATGACGCGATTGATTATGGTCGCATGGCAATTTATCCGGAGAGTATTGCCGCGGATGTGTCCTTGGAACGGTTAAATCGTTTTTTTATAAAAGAGGATAATACCTATAAGATCAAGAAACAGATTCGGGAAATGGTCGTCTTTACTCAGCAAAACCTGATTAACGATCCCCCTTTTTCAAGATTGGATATGGTCAGTTGCCGCAATTTACTCATTTATATGGATCAGCAGTTGCAGAAAAAATTATTGCCCCTTTTTCATTATACGCTGAATCCAAATGGCATTCTTTTTCTGGGGTCTTCAGAAAGTATAGGTGAATTTACCCATTATTTTTCAGTAATTGATTCCAAATGGAAAATATTTAAACGCAACGAAGTGATGCTTGACAAAATGGTCAATTATCCCAACATCCCTTTTTTTGATAGTTATTCTACCAAACAGCAGCTTCCTGAAAAAACGGTTGGCGATGGCATCAATCTGCGCGCTTTGGTTGAAAAGATCGTCTTTGATGATTATACCCTGCCTTGTGTTCTCGTCAATGAAAAGCATGACGTTCTCTATTTTGTGGGTCATACGGATAATTATCTAAAAGCAGCGACCGGAGAACCCAGTTTTAATGTCTTAAAGATGGCTCGCGAAGGCTTGCAACATAAACTCAGTGCGGCACTCCATCGCGTCATTAAACAACAAAATACGATTACCTACGAAGGTGTACAGGTTAGGAAAAATGGTGACATTCAAAGCATAAATCTGATCGTCAGGCCGCTTATCGGAAAGCACTTACCTCATGGCTTAAGCATGATTATTTTTGATAAGCAAACAGCTACTCAAAAAATTATTCGACATAAGACAACGGAGGTCGAATCTGATCCACAGATTTCCAACTTGGAACAAGAACTCCAGTCCACCCGCGAGTATCTTCAAACCACCATTGAAGAATTAGAGACTTCCAACGAAGAACTCAAGTCAACCAACGAAGAATTACAATCCGTCAACGAAGAATTACAAAGTAGTAATGAGGAGATGAAAACCTCTAAGGAAGAATTGCAATCAACTAATGAAGAATTAACAACGGTCAATGCCGAACTGCAATCCAAACTTGATGAATTATCCCAAGCCAACAATGATATTAATAACCTCCTCGCAAGCACTGAAATTGGCACTATTTTTTTGAATAACAATCTGCATATCAAACGCTTCACCCCAGCAATCAAAAAACTATTTAATCTCATCCCCTCGGATGTTGATAGACAGATCAGCGACATCACCTCAAATATACTTTATGAAAATCTCTATGCTGATACTAAAACCGTTCTCGACACCTTGGTTCGGAAAGAGATAGATGTACAAAGTCAAGCCGGCAATTGGTATTCCATGCGAATTATGCCGTATCGAACCACTGATAACATTATTATGGGTGTGGTGCTTACGTTCGTTGATGTCACTGAAGTCAAGACAGCTGAAAAATCAATCAGGCAGTTAGCGACCATTGTGAGTGACTCGAATGATGCCATCATGATTCAAGATTTAACGGGTATAATTATCTCTTGGAATAAGGGCGCTGAACAGAGGTATGGCTACTCTGAGGAAGAGGCACTCAAGATGAATATAGCCCACTTCGCGACTGATGACAAAAGACTGGAAACACTCAAACTGATTGAACAGTTCAAAGCCGGTAAAATCATCGAAACGACAGAGAGCAAAAAGAGGAATATTGCCCACTTCGTGACCGATGACAAAAAACAGGAAACACTCGAACTGATTGAACAGATCAAAGCGGGTAAAGTCATCGAAGGGGTAGAGACAAAGCGAATATCCAAAAATGGAGACATTCTGGATGTGTCCTTGACGCTCACCAAACTGGTGGACGATAGCGGTAATCTCATCGCCATTGCAACCCTGGAGCGCGACATCACCAAATACAAACACGCCCAACGGAAGTCTGAAAAAACCATAGCCGATTTAAAGAAAGAATTGGCAGAATTGAAGGCAAAATAATAAACCGGTGTAAGGTGTGTGGGATAGGACGCACCTGACACTTTTGCGAGGATATTAAAATAAATGAATAAACTTCGTCAACGAGCAGAAGAAATCGTGCGAAATCAATCAGAAGATTCAAGCAATCTTTCATTGCCGGATGCTCAACATCTGCTCCATGAACTACAGGTTCATCAAATAGAGCTGGAAATGCAGAACGATGAGCTTCGCAATGCGAATGAACAATTTTCCATACTCCATAAGAAGTATGCTGATCTTTATCACTTTGCACCAACCGGTTACTGCACGCTTGACCAACAGGGCCAAATCCTAGAAGCAAACGTTACCCTTGCTGAACAGTTAGATGTGGAAAGAAATGATTTAATCAACACCCCGTTTTATCATTACATTGTTAAGGCAGATCGGGATTTACTTTATTTACATCTCAAAAAGCTTTCTAAAACGGGAGTTCAGACAAACTGTGACGTCAGATTACTTAAACAGAATGGTTGTCAATTCCATGCACACTTGGAAAGCCGAATCGTGCAAAACAGTGTGGATAATAGCAGCGTCATCAATACCTCAATAATGGACATCGCCGAGCATAAACAAGCCGAACACGCATTGCAAGCCAGCGAGGAAAAATACCGCAGCTTAGTGGATAACATTAATGTCGGTATTTTCAGAACTTCTGTTGAGGGAAAAATTTTGAATGTTAATCGTGCGCTGGTTAGAATGTTGGGATTTGATTCTGCTGAAGAATTGATGCGGCTTCCAATAATAGTAAGATACGCCGATCCAAAACGAAGAGAAGAATTACTTGCCAAACTTCGTGAACACGGAGAAGTCAAAAATTTTGAGGTAGAAGCACTGCGTAAAGAGGGGTCTACTTTTTATGTTTCTGTTTCAAGTATCTTGAAATACGATGATAAAGGCAATCCTTTATTTATGGATGGTGTGGTTGAAGAGATTACAGAACGCAAGCAAGCTGAAGAATTATTACGCCAAGAAAGAGATAAAGCACAAACTTATTTGGATATTGCCGGCGTTATGTTTGTGGCGCTTGACAGCGAGTCAAACGTTAGGCTCATCAACCGAAAAGGTTATGATATTTTGGGATATTCAGAGGCAGAGATTATCGGG
>JAYQWI020001083.1:0-5118 GCA_035871815.2 Candidatus Parabeggiatoa communis | reverse complement strand
CGTAATTGGGGATTGCCTTACACCATTGAAGCTATCCATGCTCAAAAAGCGTCCACTGGCGGGATTGTAATACCGAGATCGAAGGTAATAATTCCCTGTATTAGGATCAATCTGTTCACCTGTGTACAGGTAATTATTCTCGGTTTCGCCGGTTTGTTCTAGCAATTTACCGAAGGCCTCATAATTGTAGGCATCGGTAACCACAGCGTTTTGGTCAGTCAAACCTCTGGTACTACCCAATCCATCGTAGTGGTAGTAGTGGATATCGTTGCCACGATATTGACTAATGAGATCGTCTCCATGCAAATAAGCTACTTTCACCTGATCATCTTTATCCAGTTCGGCGATGACTTGGGCCAAGCTGTCGTTGCTGTCTACCACATATTGGGTAACTTCCCCATTCAATGAGGTTTGTACGCGGTTGCCGTCGGCATCGTAGCCATAGCTAACAGTGCTGGTGACTTGGCCTTTTTCTTCTGTCACGACGCTGATCAAGCGATCATCACCATCATAACTCATCTGCACCACTTGATCTTCTTCGGTAATGCTTCTGGTATTGCCGTTGGCATCGTACTGATACACAACACCACCTTGTTTTAGCAAGCGATCGTTGGTGTCGTAGGTGTATTTGGTGTGAACACCGTCTTCTATACTGTAAACACGGTTGCCTACAGCATCATATTGATAACTAAAGACAACATCATTGTCTGCCGTGCTGATTTTCTCGAATTTTAGGCGATAGAGATCATCATAAGTGTAGTTGATGACGCGGCCTGTGTGTTCGACAATCTGGCTACGCTGCCCTGTGGGTGTTAGGGTGTATTGGTAACTGGCTAACAAGCTGTTATCAGGCAGTAGAGTTTCTAAAGCCGTGAGGCGATTTAGCTTGTCATAAGCATACTGGGTGTAAGTGCCATTGGGGTAAATGACTTGGCTCAGATTGCCTACAGAATCGTAGAGATAAACCGTTTCACCATCAGGTGCTATCACCTTTTGTAAACGAGAAAGTGCATCATACTGGTATTGCACTTGGGCTGCTGTGCCAGAGGGCTCAGTGAACTTAAGCAGGGTGCGATTGCTCAGTTTATCATAACCGTATTCCAAAACCGCTTGGTTGGGTTTAACTTCTTTGATTAAGCGATGGAAGTTGTCATAGCTGTAGCTTGTCGTGCCATTTTCTGCCTTCATTAAAAGGCGATTGCCAGAAACATCATACGTGAAGCTTTCTATACTGCCATCGGCATACGTGGTTGAGAGCAGACGATCAGTGTTCTGATCATAACTAAAGGTGGTGCTTTTGCCATTGAAGTTGGTGTGACTTAGCAAGTTGCCCGTTTTTTTGTCGTAGGCAAAAGTTTCTGTCATGCCCAGTGGCAACGTCCGACTGATAACACGGCCTAGCTTGTCATAAGTCCAAGTTGTTGTGTTCTGATTCGCATCGGTTTGGCTAATGCGATTCCCAACTTCATCATAACCGAAGGTGGTGCTGATGGCTTTGTCAGAAAGTGACTTGATGACTTCAGTCAAACGACTAAGTTTGTCGTATTGGTACTGGGTTTCATTACCGGCTAAGTCCTTTTCGCGTACTAAGTTGCCTACCTTGTCGTAGATATCTTCTTCGACTAAGTTACCTGGGTAGATCGTTTTGATACGTTGATCAAGGGCTGAGTATTGGTAAGCAATCGTGTTGCCATTGTTATCGGTTTTGGATACCAGATTACCATCGGCATCGTAGGCATTGCTGGTGATTTGGCCTAACGCATTTTTGGTTTGAATACGACGGCCTACTTTGTCGTATTTAAACTCGGTGCGGTTGCTGTTTTCATCAAGTTGGGCTACTTTGCGGCCGGCGGCATCGTATTGTGTTTGGCTTACGCTACCGTCTGAGTAGATAACTTTGATTTGACGATCCAGTTTGTCGTACTCGTAGCGTGTGGTTTGCCCAGCCACATTGGTAACTGATAGGAGATTCCCTTCTACGTCGTAGTTGCGGGTTTCCTTGGTGCCATCAGGATAACGGATTTCAGCTAAGTTGCTGTAAGTGTCGTATTTGTAGTCGGTTCGTCGGCCGTTTGCATCAATATAGGCAACTTCTTGGCCAAGGGTGTTGTATTCCGTCTTGGTTTTGTTGCCAAAAGCATCGGTGGTTTGAATCAGGCGTTTGCGTTTGTCGTATTCATAAAACGTCGTTTCGACGACTTGCGATCCTGATGCATCGGTGCGTTTACTGCTGTAGCTGAGTTCATTGCCGTTGCTGTCATAAGTAAAGGTTACCGTATTGCCTAGTGGATCGGTTTCCGTTAGTTTGTTGCCACTTTTGTCATAAGTGAATTTTGTGACATTATCATTAGTGTCACGGACGGAGGTGATGAGGCCTTTTTCCAGCATTATGCTGATTTCATGGCCTTTTGGATCTTTGATTTTGATCAAGTTGCCTTGATTATCATAAAAGTTCTCAAAGGTGTTGCCACGAGCGTCGGTTAGTGTCTTTTCTTTACTTTGCTCGGTATAAGTGTACTTGACGACGTTACCTTCAGCATCCTTCTGTTCCAAAAGGTTGAACTTGTCATCGTATTTGAAGAAGGTGGCGTTGCCTAATGGATCAATGGCGCTCAGTTGATTCCCGAATTGATCGTAGGTGGAATAACGGATATTTCCTAGCGGATCAACTCGGGTAATCACGTTGCCTCGGCCGTCGTAGTAGAGTTGCGTGACTCTGCCTAGTTTGTCGGTGACGAGGGATTGGCGGCCTTTGAGGTTGTGGTTGAAATTGGTGCGGTTTCCTTCGCTGTCAATTTGTCCCGTCACGCGGCCGTCATCATTATAAAGGTTCCGAACGACCTTGCGGCCTAGCGGATCCTGAATATCTGTCATGGCGTGAGTGCTGTTATAAGTGTAACGCACGCTATTGCCAAGAAAGTCGGTAGAGGCGATTAAATCACCAGTGAGATTATACTGGTATTTTAATGAGTTGCCTTTGGGATCGGTGATAGCAGTGATACGGCCTTGGTTATCACGAGTGAAGAGAATGCTTTTGCCGGCTGAATGAATTATGCCATCGTCTGTGTAAGTCAGCGTGTTGCCATTTGGCTCGGTTATTTTTTTCAAACCGGGTGTTTGTTGAGCCTCTATGTCATCTTGCTGAATGTCATATTGATAGCCGTTTTGGGTGGTGAGCCGATAGAAACTGGGATTGAAGGATCGTCCTTCATTTAAGAGTTCTAAAAGCGCACGACCGTCAAAGTAAACATTTTCAGCATAAGCATCGAGTACTTCTAGTTTAGAAAAGGTACCTGATAGGGGTTTGAATACCATGTTGAGGTGCGTGGGCCTGCCTTGAAACACGGATTGACATCGGGGTTGTACACCGACTTCAAAGGCTTCAACTTTCCCATCTGGAAAGGTGACGGTGATCTGTGGTGGTGAACCTAATGATTCAACACAGAATAGTTGATTGAAACGCCTACCGTATGTGTTGAGTGTCCAGTGTTGTCCCGGTACTCTTGATTCTTCTACCTTTATGTCTTGGTAGTTGATGCTCCAACCTTGGCCAAAATCCAGTGCTTCTCCTTTCCGGCGGGTGTCGTAGGTGCGTAGCACTTTGAGCGGGAGGCCCATCATGTCTATTGAGATATCTTTTACGGTGAAGGAGAAGTTCCCGACTTTTAGATCACCTGCTACCCGGTAAGTCTTTGAAATTCCTGTACTTCTGCCATTGGCATCGACGGCTTGAAAGATGACTTGGTACAAGCCATTGGTGAGCATGGTGGGATCGAAGGTGGCGATGGGTTGGTTTGCGATGGGATCGCTGCCGCTGCCTAAGATGGTGAGGCCGGGGTTGCTGACGGATTTGACGGCGAGTTGCCAACTGACTAGGCTGTCGTCTGCAATGGTGGCGACAAAGTCTGTGGGGGCGGTGATTTCTGTGCCGTCTTCTGGGCTGTGGATGACCAGTTCTGGGGGGCTGGTGTCATCTGGGGCGTTGACGCGGAAGCTGTTTTCTTGGCGACTGATGTTGCCGGCACGATCGGTTGCGGTGACAACTAGGGTGTATTTGCCGGGTTGGTCGCTGGTGAAGCTGGCTTGGCCATTGTCGTCTAGGGGTAGAACCTGATCGTTTATTTTGACGGTGAGGCTGGTTATTTCACCGTTGTCGCTGGCTGTGGCGGTGATTTGGAGGTTTTCACCGGGATTAATGCTGTCGGCGGCTAATTGTAGTGAGATTTCGGGTGGTACGGGATCGAGCAGTTGGCCTAGTGAAAGGTGTTCAAGCAGTAGGCCGCTGAACAGGTGTTCGTCTAGGACTTCTGGTAAACTCGGGCCGGTTTCTTGTTCGATTTGGCTGCCGGTTAGGAGAGTTAGGACTTTGTCGGTGAGGCCGATTTTGAGGGGATCGGTGGCCAGTGGGATGAGGCCGACAGCTACGGACTGCACGACGGGGATTTGTGGCTTGATCGCGGGCGCTAATCTAACTGGGTTTTTCAGGAGACTTGCCCAGACTAGGCGTTGGCCGATGTCGTTGTAGAGTATTCCGGTGGCTTGGCCGCCAGTGCCGAAGGTGGGGTAGTGGCTGTTGCCGGTTTCAGGCGAGACGCTGCCTAGCCCGCGGCCTGTCCAAGTGTCTAGCGTGATGCTGTTTTCTGGCAGGGTGACGTGCATTCCTAAATGCAGGGCTTGGTCGATAAAGTTTTGGGGGCTGGCATCTAGGCTTAATTCTGGGAGAACCGTTTTTGCGGTTTCTGGATTTAAGGTGTCAATGCGTTCACCGGATTTTAAGGCGCTGGCTAAGGCTCGTAGGGCTGAAACGGCTTGGTTGCCTTGGCCAAAGGTTTGTTCCAGTACCAGGTGGGCTAGGGCGGAACCTAGTTTTCCAATTTGGCGTTGGAAGCGTTGGGTGTTGTTTTTTCCGACGGCCTGGCTGTTGAGGCGTTCGATTTCAAAGGCGATGCCGTTGAATTCGACTTTCTGGGGAATCCGTACGACGAAGTCGGTGGTGAGCACGGTGCGGGCGGAACCCATTGAGGGGGCTCGGTGTGCAACGACATCACTCATTTTGGCTTGCCAGGTGTCGTAGACTTCATTGGCTGCGAAGTAGCTGTCTAGGCTGGCCGTCAGGAG
>JAYQWI020001082.1:0-2719 GCA_035871815.2 Candidatus Parabeggiatoa communis | reverse complement strand
ATCATTGCCTCCAAACTCCGGATTGAAGGGATAACGATTGATCGTGGCATTCGCTACTCTGGCAGTAGCCGTATGAACTTTGTTAGCTTTGTACTTCATGGTTTTAAGGCCATCATGGTCTTTTCCGAATCTGTACTGATCCGTCTCGGCGGAGCCAGTTTGTTCGTTGCTATTATCGCTATTATTGCCGGCCTCCTTGCCATTTTATTGAAGACAGTCGATGCAGCCTCTCCAGGATGGACGACCACAGTGCTTTCATCAATGGTACAGGTACTCTTGCAGACCGGTCTGCTGACTTTGGTGACACTCATGATGACAGGCACGATCAGGATGTCAGGATTGCATCAAATTGACTATAAATCCTTCTTGGATAACATCATTGAAGTACGCAAGCAGTAATAAGGTGATCGAGTGAGTACGCAGTCCTGGAAATTTATTGCCAATGGTTTAGTGGCTACAGCAGTCAACTATTGCGTACTGGCATTTTTAGTCGATGTAATTGAACTCAGTCATATCTGGATGGCTGGATTTGTTGCAGCCATTGCCGGAATCAGCGCGTCATTTATCGGCAATAGGCATTTCGTTTTCCGTAGTACGGCTCCCATAGTGGGGGAACTGTTGCGGTTCAAAACCCTCTATGCCGTCACGGCACTGTTCCAGGTTATCTTTCTTGCGTTATGGTCTGATGTGCTGGCTCTGGACTACCGATTAGGATTTATTTTGGTGACCGGGCTAAGTGTCTTCATTTCTTATCACGGCAACCGTATTTTAGTATTCAGATAACCCTTTAAATCAGGTGACCAATTGTATGAACCCCAGATTTACAACTGTGAAAGTGAGCATTGCATTGCTACTGAGTGTAGCCATCGTAGCAAGCATCGCCATAATCTTGAATATCAAGTTCTACCAGGTTCATGGCCCATTCTATGACTCGATGGATTACATGAGGCGCTTGGCTTGGGTTATGTCACAAGCTAAGGAACAGGGTATTCTGAGCGCGATCAGCAACTCAGTCACTCAGTCAACTGTCTTTCTCCCTTGGGTTTTAGGGGCTTTTTTAGCGCTATTCACAGAACCCTCAAGAGTACTCGGTGTTGTTATCCAACTGCCCTTGGTATTGCTCCAACTGGTGACCGGCTACCGCTATTTTCGTATTGTGGCGGGCATGACAGAAAACCGCTCTATTCTTTATGCCTTGCCTCTCATCGCTTACCCAGCCGTGTTTTTTTTCAATGGCGGATTATCTGATTTCCGCATGGATCTCTCCCAAGCCATGGGATACGGAGCATTTCTGGCCAGCCTGATGGTTGCGAGGAAGACCGGCGCTATCAAAGAGTGGCTATGGGTGGGGTTGGTGATTTCCATTGTCTGTTTATTCAGGGCAACCACGCCGGTCTATATCGCCATCATACTGGCGCTTAGTTTTCTGCTCGACGTATGGAAAAAAGGAGGACTGGCGATTGTGCCAGGTTATTTGGCATTGAGCTTCGTTGTCCTATGTCTTGCTGGCTGGTTTTTCGTCGTCAATTTCGATTACCTTTATTATTATTATTTCACTTGGAATCCAGATGCCAATGCCCGGTTGTCGTTGACACTTTCCATTAGGCATATCTACTTTCTGGTAGCACAACATATCGGTTGGGTCTTGTTGTCAGCATTCTTCATTGTGATGTCAACAACCTTATTTTCCGCTATCCAGTCAGGCCAGAGGTGGCGACTGAACTGGCTCATGTTAGTGGGAGGATTGGTGCCGATCAGCTATCTTGTGGCATCGGGGGCAGGATTGAATCCGTTTGTCTCCATGGTGGCTGTACCTGGTGTGATGATGTTTATGCTACATCCAGCTGAGCATAAACGGGAACAGCATTCGAAAATCGGATTATTGCTCGCGCCTGTGGCGTTAACTGCCGGATTATTGCTTTCCGTGGCAACCAGTCTCTACAGTTTCAACAAAACAGTCTGGGATTGGATACCGCAACGTGCAGGTATCGATCAATTGGTGAACCTCATTAGAGAAGACACGGGTGCTACAGGCATTGGGCAGGCAAGGGTTGCATTTCTCTATTTGGGCAGTGTGGACGGCTCTGTCATTACCAATCATTTAGTCTATGAAAAAGGCTACCGCTACCGGCGTAATCCCGAACATGTTGAGTTAGAGGGTTTTCATCTCAGTGTGCGGCGTTATCGCTCCGGTTCCAAAGTGGAATGGGCGAAGATTCCCGGTATGACCGATGCTGCCAAAATGAACTATATCGTCAACGATGCGATGAAGCATACCGATTATCTGATCATGGCGGATGAGAATTCCTCACTTTCTATGCACCACCCAATCAATTCCCTTGCCAACGAAATGCGGAAACAATTGGAAAACGAGACCAGCAGACTTAAGTCCTTGCAAACAGGTCTTGTTCTGTCAACAACAGAAAGTGTAACAGTCTATCGCACCATCTCGGCTCCCCAGTAAGATATACTTCCTCCCTGACTCACCCAAGCGGTTTGGTTTTTTTTAGAGAGAACAGATGGATAACATGCCCACCATGATACCAATCTTCAACATCAATTGATAATGCAATTTTGTTTGAAGTCATAATAATCAATCTCCATACATCAAAATTTTTTAATCAGGCCACTGTGTCATAACACTAATTCCTCGTTCTCTCAATTCTACCAAGAGATTTTGGGTAAAATGCTGGTATTTTTGATCAGTTTATCTTTGTTA
>JAYQWI020001081.1:0-13247 GCA_035871815.2 Candidatus Parabeggiatoa communis | reverse complement strand
TGAGGTGTGATATCCGGGCGATCTTCATAGATCAATTGGACTGAATTGTAGGGCGTTAAGCCAGCATTGCTATTACCCGTGTAATCAATTCGGATAGGATAAGATTCACCAATGGCGTTTTTTTCGTGATAAGAAAAAGTGAGGTCATTGCCTTTGGTTTCCTGAATTTGATTGAGGGACCAAAACAGCACATTGCGTTTGCCTTGGGCTTCAATACGGACATCTTCGGTATAACCGTATTCCATGATCAAACCGGCTTTCGTCCAGACTTTGAATTTGGCTGGGCCATCGCCCGCTACACCAAAGGATTGGATTTTGCTAAAGTTGGTGTGTTCTGTGCGGTATTCAGTGCCTTCGGCACCATAGTTGCCCTCAATAGCGATTAAGCGTTCGCCATCCAAACAAAATTTATCATTGCCGTCAAAATCAACCCCATCAATCAACCCATCTTGTGCTAATGTGGTTTTGCAGCGTGTGATCACGGATAGCCCAGATAATGAAAAACCGACACCCAATGGGCCATTATTGCCATGATTACTGTATGTGAATGACAATTTGGGTTGCATACCGGCCGTACCTGGCGCGACAGCAATGGGTATTTGGTAAGCAACTGCTCCAGATTGATTGACATCAAAGCCAGCGGTTTCGCCCGTTTTGACTCCAGAGGTTTCTGGTAATGATTTTATGGGAGGGGGGGTTGTGACAGTCCATTGTTTTGAAAATTTTCCAATCACTAATTTAAAGCGCTTCATGAAAGATGAACGAGTTCGACTAGCACTGCCTGAATGGGTTTTGACGGCAAGGGTGTCGCCATTCACGACGGTTATGGAAGTTAAACCGGTATCAACGCCATTTTTAATCAGTGAGGTTTTCAGATCACCGCTCACGATTGCGGTGGTTTCAGTCATTAAGCCTTTGATCGTAATGCTATTTGAAGTATAGCCGGTATCAGCAACGGCATACTCAACATCGGTAAACTCAAAAGGCTCAGGCGTTTCACCATTACCTAAATAATAGAGGATTTGTTGATCGCCATTGGGATAGGTGATCAAATAATCATCCTTGTCATCTGCATTCGCATCATCAATCGGGGTAAAAACGAGTACACCATCAGAAGGTGGGGTGGTTTTTTCAATCTCTTCGGCAAGTTGCCCATAAAATCGTTCATCATTGAGCAAGACAGAAATTGCGCCGTCATGATTAATGATAATGTCTTGAGCTTCGACACTTTCAAAATAAGTTCTTAAGGCTTCTAAATTGGAGGGCGGACAAGCCTGAGTAGGCCAAGCAATGCCTTCGATATCGTAATACGGTGTTTCAATACGCGCATTGTCAAGGGTTTGACACGTTTCAACATCGAGGGTATGAATACCCAGTTGAGCATCATTCTCAAAACCATACACTAATAAATCATTCGGTAAGGTTTCTAAGGCCTCCACTTTTTTGGGTAAACCTTCACAAACCACTTGCCAACCGTCAGCAGTATATGCCCATAAAGTACTGGCATTGGGCTGATCATTGGCTGTCGCGTAAAGTGTCGTCCCGCTGGTATTCCAAGTTAAACCGTAAATGGGGCGATCATCCGATAACTTTAAAGTACCGTGCCCCATATCGGTATCGATTTCTAATAAGCCCTGTTTAGCCCATCCCCATAAACTGCCATCAGGATGAAACGCTAAGCCGACTAGGTCATCAAAACCGATATCGCCAACGACTGACATCTCACCAGTGTCAGCATCAACGAGATATAAAATGGAATTGGGTTTGCCAGATGTGCCATAAAGCAGTTGAGTGAGTGGATTGACGCTAAGCCCTTCAATATCCTTGCGTTTATGCAAAGGGCCTAAAGGCGCAAGGGTATCGGTTTGTAACTGATAACTGAAGAATTGGCTGTGCTGTGTACCTTCATCGTGGACAGCATAAACCGTATCACAGTGCGCGGGCGTGGCAACTGAGGGTTGTGCCACCACACAAGTGCTGAATAACCAACACGCGATCATCGCGCCCAATGGGATAGGCTTGATGAGGCGTAATATAGATCGTTTGTATAGCATTATAGCCACTCCTTGGAGCTTAAGAGTTTTCTTAAATGAGACTGCCAAGCTCAAGTTTGGATGAAAAATTTAAATTTAAAAATGACAATTTTTGCACACATTTATAAACAGAGCAAATGCTTCGTATGCAAATCATTGACTTTTTATGAGGTTAAAAAAGGGGTGATCTGTATCAATAAGATGTTTAAGCTTTTTCTAAAGGATTAAGTTAAGATATTACTATGATCAATGCCTTTTATATACAATTCTTGTCGTTCGATTATAGAGTACAACGAATTAGGAAATAAACGAATAAGCCTTGCTGCTATGAGTCACATTCCTCGAATCCAGCAACGTTTGGGGGCATGAATCGCAAATCACAGATCAGTAAACGAAAAGGCGAACCGTATAATTTAAACATGAACTGTTATTTTGATTAATGTTCAATTAATAATTTTGTTCATGGCAACAAAACACGTTGCCCACCGAACATGACATCATAACTGATAACAAATAACTGATAATTGATAATTGAAAAGAGGAGATTATGAACGTGTTACCGACAACCCTAGCACTTGACAATCGGATCAAAGTGATTCCAAAAGGGCGAACACGTAGGTTCGCCCCTACATAAATCCATCAATATAATGTCTTGTAGGGGCTGCCCTTGCGTGTTTGCCCTCTGCCTGTTTGCCCTCTGGCTGTTTGCCCTTTGTGAAATGATTCACCTGAAAATCTATATATAACGTTCTTGATGTGATTTATGAATGGAATAATGGCTATTAATCTAATTACAAACGTTAACACGACACACTTTTTATGTTACTAAAATACATCAATCTTTTTGCTTCTAAATTATCGGGAAAATTTTCCCTACGAACCGTTTTGATTGTGCCTTTTATTGTTCAACTTGTTGTTGTAGTGGGGCTGATCGGGTATTTTTCATTTCGTAACGGGCAACTGGCTGTTGAAAAACGGGTTATCCAGTTACAAAGTGAAGCCATTGAACTTATGCAAATTCATATTTATCACTATTTTTTAGAAGAAATGCCTGATTTAGTTAATCAAAACGGCCGTTTAAATCCGTTCAAGATTGAGCCTGTTTTAACCCAAAAACAGTTTACGCATTTTTTGAATAATTTAACCCAATCTCTCTCTGGACAACACATTCTCGTAAAACGCTCTGAAATTGTTGTGGCGGAAAGTCTTTTTGAACAAACTGATAAGCCCGTTGTTTTCTTTTCTAGCCAAAATGCTCATATCTCCTTGATTCGGGCTAGTGTACAGCATTTGATTGAAGGTTTTGGCAATCTCTCTCAAATTGAGGGTGACAAGCAATTGACTTTTTATTTTAATCAACAGCGGCAATTTATACGAGTCACACCGCTGAAAGCTGATCATGATTGGCTTATTCTTGTTATCGTGTCAGAAAAGGATTTCATGGAAGATATTAATGCTAATACGACAATCATTATCTGGTTATCTATTTTGGCTGTTTTTATAGCGGTTTGGGTTGGTTCAAGTATGGCGAAATGGATTCTCCGCCCGATTGAGGTTTTGAATCAGGCTGCTCAACAACTTTCTAGTGGCAAATGGGATCAGTGTTTACGGGTAGAACGTGCCGATGAATTGGGTAACCTCGCTCAGTCTTTTAATACGATGGCGAGCCAATTGCGTGAGTCTTTTGCGGCTTTAAAAGAATTGGAAGAGATTGTTAATAAAAGTCCTGTTGTGATTTTTCTGTGGAGAGCGGATGAACAGTGGTCAGTGGAATTTGTTTCCAATAATGTTCAACTATTTGGATACCGTTATGACGATTTTCAGAGTGGACGTGTGCCATTTACTACGATTATTCATCCCGATGATTTAAATCGTGTTACTTTTGAGGTGAGTCAATATAGTCAAACGGGTGTGACTGACTTTACTCAGGTTTATCGAATTATCACCAAAACGGGGGAGGTACGTTGGCTTGATGCTCAGACTTGGATTAGACGAGCGACTGATGGCACGATTACACATTATCAAGGTATCGTTATGGACATAACAAAACGCAAATTAGCTGAAAACGCACTGCGCGAGAGCGAAGAACGTTATAGACTCATTGCTGAAAATGCTACCGATATGATTTCGAGGCATAATAAAGCGGGTATTTTTCTCTATGCGTCACCTGCTTGTCGTGTCTTGTTGGGTTATGATCCGGATGAATTGATTGGACATTATGCTTATGAATTTTTCCATCCAGATGATTTTAAAGCATTTAAACTTAAAGCACGTTCGACTTTTCTCGCTTCACAGATAGGCTATCCGGTGAGTTACAGAATTCGCAAAAAAAGTGGCGAGTATTTATGGTTTGAAACAACGAGTCAAATTGTGTACGATTCATCGAGCAGAGAAGTGCAAGAAATTGTGGCTATTTCACGCGACATCACAGAGCGTAAAAAGACTGAAGCGCAATTAGAATCGGCTAATTTTGAACTCAAAAAATTCAAAAAAACATTGGATATGACGCTTGATTGTGTGTTTATGTTTGAGGCAGAAAGTTTCAAATTTTTTTATGTGAATCAAGGGGCTATCAATCAAGTTGGGTATACGCAAAAAGAACTGTTGCAAATGACGGTATTAGATATTAACCCTTATTTTACTGAAGAGCAGGCACGTCAATTTTTAGCGCCTTTATTGGAAGGTTTGCGGCCGTCGTTGATGCTTGAAACGATACATCAGCATAAAAATACGACTTTGCTTCAGGTTGAGGCTTTTTTTCAGTATATTCAAATTCCGGCTAATGTGCCTTTTTCAGAAGAGGAAACGGCTTTGCTATGGGAAACCAATACGCTATTGAAAGGGAAAAAGGAGGGGATGCCTTTAAAAGAGGGGGAATCCTTTTTTGTTGCTATTGTGCGTGATATAACTGAACGAAAACGCGCTGAAGCGAAATTACAGCAGGCTAAGAAAGCGGCTGAGGAGGCGAAAAGAGCTGCCGAAATTGCTAACCAGGCGAAAAGTGCTTTTCTCGCTAATATGAGCCATGAGTTACGCACTCCGCTGAATGGTATTTTGGGCTATACGCAAATTTTAAATCGTGATAAAACGTTAACAAACTCGCAAAAAGAAGGTGTACACATCATCCATCGTAGTGGTGAACATTTATTGACACTGATTAACGATATTTTGGATTTATCGAAAATTGAAGCGGGTAAATTAGAAATGATGCCGGTTGATTTTCATCTTCCTGAATTTTTGCAAAGTATTGCTGATTTAATGAGAATGCGGGCTGAACAAAAAGGGATTGTCTTTTTATATGAAATACTTTATCAATTGCCTACCGCAGTGCGAACAGATGAAAAAAGATTACGACAAATTTTGCTCAATTTGTTGAGCAATGCGATCAAATTTACGGAAAAAGGCAGTGTGACTTTTAAAGCGATTTATTATAGTGGCAGGATTCGCTTTGAGGTGGAAGACACGGGTATTGGTATTCCGGCCGATCATTTGGAGATGGTTTTCTTACCTTTTCAACAAATTGGTGAGCAAAGTCAGCAGCAGGAAGGCACAGGGTTGGGGTTAGCCATTAGCAAGCAGTTGGTGGAAATGATGGCTGGACAGTTACAAGTTGAAACGTTAGTGGGTATCGGTAGCCTTTTTTGGTTTGAGATAGTGTTGCCAGAGGTTCAAGGGTTTGTGGAAACTCAGTTTACTCCAAAAGCCATTATTGTTGGTTATCAAGTCAAGGCTGAGGGTGAAGAGGTGAAGGGCCAATTGCCCATTTTGAATACCAAGGATAAATTGAAAAGGCCTGATGGGCGATTCACAATTTTAGTCGTGGATGATGAATGGCAAAGCCGCACTTTCTTAGTTAAATTTCTGACAGAGTTGAATTTTAAGGTTTTAGAAGCGGCAAATGGGGCGCAAGCTTTGGCCTTAACTTTTGAAAATTGGCCTGATGTGATTATCACGGATTTGCTGATGCCGCTAAAAGATGGTTTTGAATTAACACGCGAAATTCGTAAATCAACCCGTTTAAAAAACGTTGTCATTATTGCTGCCTCAGCTAATGTTTTTGAACATCAGCAACGAAAGAGTTTGGAGATGGGATGCAATGAGTTTTTGGCTAAACCGATTCGCACTGATCGTTTATTAATGCTGTTGCAAAAGCATTTGCCGCTTTCATGGGTGTATGAAAACAGCGAGACGTTGTCAACCCGGCCCTCTCAAGAAGAGATGGCGCAAAACGGGCCTCTTATTGGGCCGTCATCTGAACAAGCCTCGGCCTTATTTAAATGGGTTATGAGCGGTAACATTAAGAAAATAATCAAGAATGTCACTGAACTAGAAGAGCAAAATGCGAAACTGTCACCGTTTGCAGATAGGGTTAGAGTATTGGCAAAACAGTTTGAAATGTCTAAACTGAAAAACGTTGTCAAATCGTATATCAGTGAGCAGTGAACACATCACATCAACAAACTTTAGTTTGGAGTACAAATATTTATCCTGATTATAAGGGATTTTGGAGACACCATAAATAATGAGGCTTTTCCCTTATTTGAACCAAAATTCGTTATAATCAGTATTTATCAAAAGGGCGAACACTTATGTTCGCCCCTACAGACGCTAAAGGAGGGGGCAAACTTTTGTTATCGCCCATAGAGACGCAATGTAGGGGCGAACTTTTGTTATCGCCATCACTGAGGATTTATTATGCAATACTCTCCTACTATCCTGATTGTGGATGATATTCCTGATAACGTGAGTACATTGTTCCATTTTTTAGATACTCATGATTTTGAAGTGTTAGTGGCACGAGATGGAGAAGCGGCCCTTGAGCTAATTGACTATGAGCGCCCCGATTTAATTTTGTTAGATGTGATGATGCCAGGTATAGATGGTTTTGAAACGTGTCGGCGACTGAAAGCGGATGTCAAAACTCAAGAGATTCCTATTATTTTTATGACGGCACTGTCTGATACGCTAGATAAAGTGAAAGGATTTGAATTAGGTGCTGTGGATTACATTACTAAGCCTATTCATCAAGAAGAAGTGTTGGCACGCATTAATACCCATATTACCCTTCGTCATTTACAACAACAACTCGAAGTTAAAAATACGGAATTAGAAACGAAAAATGTGGAATTAGAAACTAAAAATGCGGAATTGGAAGCTAAAAATGCTGAACTTGATGCCTTTTCTTATACTGTCGCCCACGATTTAAAAAATCCGCTGAGTCACTTGATTGGCATGTCAGATTTATTGCAAAACGAATTTTCTGAGAATTTGAGTCAGCAAGGATATCAATGTTTGCAACACATTTTTAAATCAAGCTATAAAATGATAGAGATTATTAATGCGTTGTTGCTGTTAGCAAGTGTCTCAAAACAAGCGGTTAAACTGGCACCTTTAGATATGGGCGAGATTCTTTATCGAGTAGAACAACGCTTAAGCTCTATGTTACAACAATATGAAGGCGAGATTATTATGCCTAAAGAATGGCCTGTTGCATTGGGTTATGCACCGTGGTTGGAAGAGGTTTGGGTAAACTATTTAAGTAATGGCTTAAAATACGGGGGAGACTCGCCACGTTTAGAACTGGGTGCAACGCTAGAGGGTAATGTCATTCGTTTTTGGGTGCGTGATAATGGGCTGGGTTTAAGTATTGATGCGATGAATAAATTGTTTACGCCGTTTACACGGCTTCATAAAACGTCAGAAGGACATGGGCTAGGCTTATCCATAGTTGAGCGCATTGTTGAAAAGCTTGGCGGAAAGGTGGGGGTTGAAAGTCAAGTGGGTGTGGGTAGTGTGTTTTACTTTACGCTTAATCAATATATCAGCACAAAAAGAATTAGATAGTGATGCAATGATAAATCCTCCCAATCTGGGCTGTGTTTGTTGAGCTATTCTCGGTTATTTCAAAAAAGGGCAAACCACAGTATCGGGCAGACACGCAGGTATGCCCCTACAAAACATCGCGTATTCAGAGGCTGTAGGGGCAGTCCGATCGCGAAGGCGAAGGTGGCATTGAGGTATGTAGGAGCAAGGGTTGCCTTCAAACACACAACAAGGGCAACCACAAGGGATTGCCCCTACAGCAGTCAATACACTTGTCATTTTACAACCCGGCATCCGTGAAAATTTTTTTTGACGACATCGTTGTCCTTTTTTAGTTAGGGCCTCGCTGAAAAATTAAAATACGCCAAAAAATAGTTATAATTCAATAATTTAAGTAAAATGAGTGGTCTATTCTTTTCACGCAAGGCCCTTATCCCTTTTTCAATTATATCCTGCCCCAATTTTTGCGTGCAAAAACAGCGGCAAAGAAATCCGTTATCATTCGTTATTTTTTGACAAACTTTCTTCCCCTACTATAAACCGTCAAGCTTTGTTTCTTGGGATTACATTTCTAAGTAAGTATAGCCTACCAATCCAGCCTCTAATTCGCGTAAATACGATTGTCGTTTTTCTGGTGTCAAGGAGGCTGCTTGTAAGCGTTTACGATAGGAGTTCCGCAAAAATCCGGTGTCAAAATTGACATAATTTAACATGGTTTGTACGGTATCACCTTCGATGGGAGAGACTAATTCATAATGGCCATCAGCTTTGATATGAACGTTGACGGAGTATGTGTCTCCAAAAAGGTTGTGCATATCGCCTAAAATTTCTTGATAGGCACCGACTAAGAAAATACCGATCAGGTAGGGTTCATCGGGATTGGGTACATGTAGGGGTAAGCTGGTGTCAACACCATCATTATTGACGTAATTTTTAAATTGTCCGTCAGAGTCACAGGTTAAATCTTGTAGGGTGGCGCGACGATTTGGCCATTCTTTGAGGCGGTGTAATGGGATAATGGGAAATAATTGCTCTATCGCCCAGGCATCTGGTACGGATTGAAACAGGGAAAAATTACAAAAGTATTTGTCGGCCAATTTTTCGTTGAGTTCATCAAGCACTTCACGGTAGGCGCGTGAATAGGAAAGGGTTTGTAATAAATCGCGAACTTGCCAACAGGTGGCATAGTAGAGTTGCTCGGCATGAGCGCGTTGGGTGAGGTTGAGTACGCCATGTGTAAACATCGTGTGGGCTTCATCTAGCCCGTTCACGGCATCGTGGTAGGCTTCAAGGGCGGAACGTTGAGTGAGATGGGTTAGGCTATACCATAAATCTTGAATGAGAGTCGGATCATTGTCGGTAGCGGGTTCGGGTTGATCGGTAGCGGGTGCGAGTTCAATATCGGTGACATTGGTAATCAATATGGCATGATGGGCCGTCATGGCTCGCCCCGATTCGGTGATAATATCGGGGATTGGTAAATCTAATGCATCGCAAATTGCTCCAAATTCATGCACGACATTATTGGCATATTCTTGAATGCTGTAATTGATTGAACAGGCTGTACGTGAACGTGTTCCGTCGTAGTCAATGCCTAAACCGCCTCCGACATCAATGGTTTGAATGGGTGCCCCGAGTGCCCGTAATTCGGCGTAGTAACGAGCGGCTTCGCTTAAGGCTTTTTGAATGTCACGGACATTAGCGACTTGTGAGCCAATATGAAAGTGCATTAATTGTAGCGAGTCTGTCAAACCGGCTTCATTAACGCGAGTGATGACATCTAGTACTTGTGCTGCTGAGAGTCCAAATTTGCCTTTTTCGCCGCCTGTATTTTGCCATTTGCCTTGGCCGATCGAAGCTAATCGCACTCTCATCCCTAAACGGGGGGTAACATTGAGATGGCGTGATTCTTCAATAATGAGGTTTAATTCTGAGGCTTTTTCAATGACTAAGTAGGTACGCAAACCAATTTGTTGACCAATCAGGGCTAAGCGTATGTATTCACGATCTTTATAGCCATTACAAATGACAATGCCGCCGGCGGGCGCAAGTGCTAACACGGCCATTAATTCTGATTTGCTACCGGCTTCTAAGCCAACTCGCCCTTCTCCAGACAAGAGAATTTCTTTAACAACATGATGTTGCTGATTGACTTTGATGGGATAAACGGCCGTATAACAGGCCTGGTAATCTTCTTGGCGCATCGCTTCTGCAAAGGCCTGACATAGCGTTTCTACACGATGATGCAGAATATTGGGAAACCGTACCAGTACAGGTAAAGATAAACCATTGGCCGCAAAGCTTTGTGCTAATTTGTAGAGATTGATGCCCGGTTGTTCGGGTATGGGAGAGACAGTGATTTCGCCTTGTGGGTTAATATCAAAATAACCTTCACTCCAATGTTCGATATTATAAAGTGCTTTTGATTGGGTAACATCCCAGATTGGTGTTGACATAAGTAACTACAAGGATTGTCTATAATAAAGGATTGATTGTCATTAAGATATTTCTTCGCTATTTGTCGTTTCCTGACTGAGCAAATAGGTTATTAAAAACGAGTCATTTTTCACTTTTCAAGGCAAACGTTTTTGCAAAAACTTTTGCCTGGAAATCATTTTTCACATCAAAATCAATTTTGAAGGCCCGCTTTTCGTTAAAAATTTATTTTGCGACGGCCAAGATTACAAATGACCCTTTTTTTGGGAATGCGCCCCGATCACTTTTCACTTTTATAATCCCTGCAATAATCGTTGCAAAGCCGTTATCACAGCTTGTTTACGAATACCAGTACGATCTCCAGTAAAATAATTGTGTTGTGCGTAGGTATTGTTTGGAAAAGCGTAGGCAATCCAAACCGTGCCAACGGGTTTATTAGAGGTACCCCCACTGGGGCCGGCAATACCTGTAATAGATACGCCGACTTGAGCTTGACTGTGTGCTAGGGCTCCCTTGACCATTTCTAACGCGCTTTGTTCACTTACCGCGCCATATTTTGTCAGCGTTTCATCATGCACATCTAATATTTCTTGTTTAGCGGCATTGGAATAGGTTACAAATCCCCTGTCAAACCAAACAGAACTTCCGGCAATAGCCGTTACGGCTTCGGCTAACAAACCGCCAGTACAGGATTCTGCCGTCACTAAGTACAAACCTTGTTGTTGTAAACGTGCGCCAAGTTCAGTGGCAAGGTATTCTAATTCTATTAAATTCATGTTAAACGATTTAATGATATTGAATGAGAAATTGGATAAATGATGCGAATGTTGTTGAAAAAGGAAAACAATCGCGGAGTCAATGCTTTTTTTGAATCTAGGTTGCACTAAAGAGACGCATGTAAAGAGACGCATGTAAAGAGACGCATGCAATGCGTCTCTACTATTCGATCTCTCAATTTATAGGTATTACAAATTACCCATTTTTAATTATAGTTTGGTTTATTACTCTCAGTCAGTAATATAATATGCACTATAAATTAAACTCCTGTCCATATCAGTTATCAGTTATCAGTTATCAGTGACCAATCGCTTGAATATTTGTTATGTCTGAGAGCAACTGATTATCGAATAAACTATATATAACTTGAAGAGAATTTAGTTATGAAGAAAAATATCATTATTATTTTGATAGGCTTATTTTATTGCCAGAGTGCTTTGCCACAACAGAATCAATCCTTACCAATCACAGGTTCTTGGCAAATCATCAGCTATCAAATTGTGGGTTATCCCACGATGTCAGAAACAGAAAGAAAAAGTTGGATCGGATCGATTGTTCAGTTTACTGAACAGAATAAAGCCATACTGCATGATAGTTTGAGTCGTCAAGTGTGTCCACAATTTGATTACCAAATCACGACTGAAAATGCTAAAGGCTATTTTTTAATTGGTTATCAAGTCAAACCTCAGCGTCTTGGTATTACAGAAGAGGAAATTTTTGTGGTGAGTGTGGCTTGTCAAGTCAACAGTTGGCTTGGCAAACATCGGGAATTTGTTATCGTTACAGATGAACAATTGCTGAGCTATTGGGATGGTGTGATATTTTTCTTTGTTAAACGAGGTTCTAGTGCCAACCAGACGATAAATCAAGCCGGCCTAGAGACACTCTTGATAACCCCACAAAGTGTTGGATTGCTTAATCCTGATAGTGATTTTAATGAAAAGACGCTTTTGGATGCGTTGCCCGGTTGTACTGTGGAACTCAAAACGGCCACACAAATAACCAAGGAGGGTGATGAACAAGTGATGGAATATTTTGAGTTGTTTCGAGAAAATCAATCAATTCTAAAAGTTTATCCTGACGACGCTTTGATGAAAATTGCGCGTATTCGTGTGTTCGATGATAAAGCGATCGCGCCGCTTCAGGCGAAATTAGGGACAATTTATGCCAAGGTATTTAAAAATGAGGAAAAAATCCTTAATTGTCAAGCTGGCATCAAAAAACGAAGTGGGCAAACCGTGTGTTTTTTTGAAAATATGTCCAGTATCCAATATGTTTTTGAGCCAAGTAAACAAGGCGTTATCTCTCCGATTGAAGGCCTTAATCAGGCAAAATTGGTAGAAATCATCTGGATAGCGGATACGAGTTTGATAAACGAAAAAGTGAGGCCAGAGCCTGATCCTGCCCCCATGATAAAAAGGGCCGCCCCAACAACTGATACCAAGGCATCGAAGGGTGATCTGAAGATAACGGGGGCCGTAATGCCAATGGAAATGCCAATTGATGTTGAGAAGGCCTATCAAATCCAGGATAAACGCCTTCAAGAGGTGTATAACCGCATCATTATTGCCTTAACGAAAAAAATGGGGCTCAATAAGAAAAATGCTGAAGGTGAAAATGTTAATAAAACAGACAATCGGATCAAATTCATCAATGCACAACGCGCTTGGATTAAATATCGTGATGAGCATTGTCACTGGCATTCGAGCTTAGCCAATAGCCAAAATTTCACTTGTTTGGAAGAACAGACTCGCAAGCGAGCTGATGAAATCGAAAAAACCTTAAAGCAACTGGAATAATGGTTAATAATAAATTGTTAATTATTAATCTTTAATTGTTATACTTCAAACGGTCAATTATTTCTTTGAAGTCAAAACTGACTTATGACGGGCCCATAAGCGTAAAGAACAAAACCTCCCTTTTGTCTTTCACGCCTCCAAATGCTTTACATTAATAATTAATAATTAATAATTAACCCTAAAAATGGCGGATAGCAAAAAAAATGAAATTTTTGCTTGCAAAATTTTTTTTTATTAACTATAATGCAGTTCCCTTTTGCAGTACAAGGTGTTGGTTTTTGTGGATAAGGGTTGATTCTATATCTATTTAAATAATTTATTTAGTTAAGGCAAATCAACTTCTTACAAAAAAAATCAAAAAAATTGAAAACAGGGGTTG
>JAYQWI020001080.1:0-2506 GCA_035871815.2 Candidatus Parabeggiatoa communis | reverse complement strand
GGGAATTGAGGCCAGTAGACTGCATAGGTGTATGGCACGATTTATCGCTGCCGCCTTCATAAAAATCATTTCAACGTTGTGGCGAACACGCAGGAAAGGGCGAACACGCAAGGGCTGCCCCTACAAAACTCAGGATTAAAGGAGCAGACCATTGCGCTTGTGAAATTGACTTGAAAATATATAGGTTTTTTGCAATAACCTAATTACCCATTACCCTGTTTCACTTCTTTGAGCTTTTTTTCAAGCTCTTCCATTTCAGAGAGGGATAAACCAGCGAGCCTTTCCTCGGGTTTAAGGCCTATGAACCGTTCTTCAGGTGTCAGGCCTATGAAGCGTTCTTCTATTTTCAAGCCCTTTAGCCGTTCTTCGACTGGTAGCTTTGAAAGAACCTCTTTCAATTCGTCAGGGCTAAAAAGGTTAGCGCCCCACATTTCCCCTATTTTTTTTATCTCTTGAGGGTTTAAATTAAGTGCCATGTCATCATCCTCTTTTATTGAGATCAGTTGCCATAACTCAATTATAAACCATTTGAATGGCTTGGGTATGAATTTGAAACCTTCTTCGCTTAATAAGGTAAAGGCTTTCAATCGTTTCCGTTTTTTACTGGCTAAACATGTTACCCAAGCATTATGAAGTTCATCAGGTAATTCGTTAAGCGAAATCAGAGTAATATGCTTTAAAGTAATATTATCACTTTGATAAACGCCGGGTTGTACTCGAATTGTATAACCGTATTGTTCTCTATTCGCTTTTTGAGGTTGTATCGCACAAATCACAAAGGTTTGTATTTCTTCATCAGCTAATTCTTGTGATTGTTTGTAAAAATACTCATAAGCACCGGCTTGAATAAAGGTTTCTTTTGAGAGGGATTCAGTGGCTTTAAATTCAATTAAAATATGAGCAGCTTGACTGTCTCTAATCCCATCAGGTAATCGTTCCCTTTGTGCTTTTGTCCAAAAGCGGTGTTCTCGTCTTAATAAGACGATATCGGCCTCTGGTGCCTTAATCATCACCTTAACATCAGTTGAAACGGTGATCTTCAATGGGGTTAACAGGTCTGTAAAAATTCGACCCAAAATCTGATGCCAAAGTGTCTTTTTGCGACTTTCTTCTTCTTGATTATCCATTAGGTTTATGATGACTCCTGTGCTTAGCACAACGGATTATCGGAATAAACGAATTAGACTCCACGCGGTAATCACACCACTTTTATGTCGGGTGGGTTTTGTATTTTTGTTTCCCACCCTCTTCATTAAAAAGTTTCCAGCTGTGCGGTTATAAATTCCCCATAGCAGCGCCAAATCAATATTTTATACTACGGCTATTATGGTGTTGTGCGGGCCTTAATAAATACGAGGCAGCCTAGCTAACCGCACAGGTAGAAATTTATACAATGAACTATTGAACAAAATTATCAAAATGAACATTTAGCGAAGCTAAACACACCAACTCTCAATTTTTTGCTTTTAAATCAGGTTAATCAATCAAGAAGTTCTCTCATCGTTTGAGCTTGATGACACAAGATTTAAGAACTTACCTTCGTTCATCAGAGCCAAATACTTGACTAAAAAATTCTTCTTGATTAAGTGTTGCTTGCCACTTTCGATGTCGTTCTACAGATTCTAGGCGCTGCGAACGAGGCAAATTGAGAAAACGCATGGTTTCGACTGGCCCAAGTGCTTTCATGAGTGCAACTAGGGCTTGTTCAACCAAGTTTTCTTCGGGAAGGTATTCCATTGCTTTCATCTTAAATTCTCCTTTTCACAATAAGCGAGCGGTGTGCCATACCAAACGGTTGCTTGAACCCGATGACATTGTTTTAACAGACGATCATCTACCGTTACGAAATCAGCTTGTGCTTGTTCTGCAAACGCAAGATGTGTCGCATCGGCTAAACCTAAATTTTGTGCTACTAATAGTTTAGCACGTTGTTGGGTTTTGAATAAGTCAAACGGATATCGTGTGCCAATTTGGTTCAGTAAGAGTATTAACTGTCGGCGTTCTTCCAAATCAGAAATGGGAGCGATTTCAAAATCATGAATTGCAGAAACAATTAGCTCTAATTTTTTTGTTTAACATGTTCTAAAATAAGGGTGACAGCACTGCTTTCTAATTGAATCCGAACTTGACGTTGATCATCAAACGGACGGCTTAAGGCGCAAACGTCCAAATAAACCCGTTTTGAGAGAAAATCTCTCGTTTCAGTAGTCATACGTTTTCTCCGTATTTTTTAAAATCAAGCTGAATGACATCAGATTGATCTCAGACTTTTATAGCGTTTTCCTTTTGCGTGAAATACATCACTGGAAAAAATAATGCAAGAGACGCAAGAGACGCAAAAAGACAAGATTTCTTAACAAGCCTCTTTAGCGTCTTTAGCGTCAAAGCGCGTTTTCTGTTTAGCTTAAATCATTAGAAGTCAATTTCGCGCTTAAATATTCGCGGTTAAGACGGGCGATATGGCTAACCGGAATATTTTTTGGACATTCAAAAGCGCAAGCGCCTG
>JAYQWI020001079.1:0-2268 GCA_035871815.2 Candidatus Parabeggiatoa communis | reverse complement strand
GTTAGAGATTATCCATAACGTTTTTAAAAGCCATCAAATCTTCAGATTGCACTGCCGTTGTCAATAAGGTTTTCAGTTTCCTCTCGTTAGTGATAGTAGATAAACCCTCTTCTATTTCATAGTAAACCGGGAGAGACGGTTCAAAACGTAACCTGAGTACATCTAACAGATCACGATGATGTGCGCTAACTGAGCCTTCAATACGACCTTTTTTCATGCCTTTTTCAAGCCCTTCTTCAATTCCTTCTTTAAACCCTTCATCACGCCAACGGCGAATATAAGGTGTATCCAGTAACAAATTGTCTCTGGCTATCATTCTTTCGATCATATCTATCATCTCCTTGTCATTCATTAAGGCGAGGAGTGCCGTGAATAGTCGCCCTCGCATTTCATCATCTGGCACGGCGCGTAATCGTTTAACCACTTGAGGTAAGACTTTTTGGGGATTGTCAACTTGTGTTTGCCCAATCAGTGCCAGTAAAGCAGGACGATTCAATTTGAGCAACTTTTCGGCTTTCATTTTCCACAAGTGGATGACTCGGTAACGCCAAGAGAGTATCACTTTACCATCAGAACATTTAACTTCGTGTCGCCCCTTATCATCACTTCCCGCCCCTTTTCCAACATAAATCACCACACTACACACGTCTCGGTGATAGGTTTCCGCAATGCGGCTGATGTAATCCAACACGCGCCAAGGCATTGGGCGGTGGCTACGAATCCCTTGAAAATCAATGTGTAAGTTCAAAATCCGACCATCAGTTAAAGTCACATCAAATATCTCATCGGCCCGGATTTCTTCCTCACTGGGTAATAATGCGATATTGGTTGGACGTACTGATGCGATTTGATCTCCCAGCAACCAAATCGCAAAATCGGTACTAAAGTCACTAAATAATCTTTTAAGTGGGTTATCGGTTTCTGCCATTATTTTACCCTAAAAATGAATGTTTGTAGTCAGCAATAGACTTATCCTGAAATTTGGTAGTGCTGCAATGTGGGTGATGTCGTTATAGATTATTTGACCTTTTAAGCCATTGAAGTACGCAAAAATGCTATAGGCAAACTGTTATCATAAGCTTTCTGCCATTCTTCCCTGATTCCAAAAAAGCACTGCCCTTGCTCACGAGGCCTAAGTAGTACGCATCGCCGCTCCGAGTTTCCCTTCACCATAAGTCGTTAGAGAGAGATAGACACCACGAAAAATGCACACGGCAAACAGGGCGAAAAACAGTCCAAATACGATATGAAACATCATCAGAATCGCGTAGGCGGCAGCCACAGAAACGCCAAATACGATTTGTCCGCGCGCCTTAAATGGTGTTGTTCCCGGATCTTCTATCATGTAAAACGTAAATAAGAGGAAAGCAACACCTGTCATGATTTCCAGTTCCGCTAACACGGGTGTCTCAAAGAACCAAGCCCGTAGCACGCCTTGAACGGCAAATGCGCTCAACCAAGCAACAATTAAGGGGATACGGCGCGCATAAAGGCCATTCAGAAGGGTACCAAAAATAATGAAAATGACGGGTAATAGCCAATCTAGCGCACCGCTGAAGTTTTCCGTGTACTGATAAGGTGGGGCAATACTCACCCACGGAAAGAGTATCAGCGTTATCGCAATGCCAGTATTTGACGGATTCAGGAAATGCCGGTACTTATCACCTATTTTCAGGCGAAAAATGTACTTTGATCCGCCAGCAAGAGCAGATGCAAAGGCAATGGGCCATAATTGCTCGTTAGGATAAAGCAGCATCGCTATGGCAAGGGATGAAATATGGGCCGGTAACAAGAAATTCATGAAGGCCATAAAACCACCTCTATAGCGGGCCGTTCGGCCATTTGACCAAGCTTCCACTGTTTCTAACACCAAGTCCATAAAATAGCCCGCCGCAAGCGACACCAGCACATAAGCATAAGCTTCTTCAAAGCCAAACCACCATAGCCCAATTATAGTCAGCGCAGTAATCGCAGCGGCAAAACGCCGCAGTGCGGCCAAGCGCATGTCTTTGATTTTTTTATCATTCATGGTGTTTATTGTTTCCCTGTTTATAGGCAATGAGCCTTTGAGTTGATAGGACGGGCAAATTTTGCCCGCCATGAGATTTAACCGACCTCAAATTCAGATCACACCCTTCAAAAAAGTTCCACCGTATGCCAACCGGGCAATAACGAAAGTCCCTTTTCATGTACGGTACCCAGCCTATCTCGCCAACGCAGTTCTACTTTGATGTGCGTTTCTGGGGGAACGTTGTCAAGCCCAAAGTG
>JAYQWI020001078.1:0-8386 GCA_035871815.2 Candidatus Parabeggiatoa communis | reverse complement strand
AGAAACCCTGTGGACAGATGAACACACTTCAAAACAAATGCTTGAAATGCATTTGAATCAAAGTGTTGATATGGCATCCAGAAATAAAGTTTTTATTCAATTGTCAGTAGATTGGATGGTTTCTCGCTTTAATATTGGATCAGGCACACGGATTTGTGACTTTGGTTGTGGGCCTGGATTGTATACCACATCGTTTGCAAAAAAAGGAGCCGCTGTGACGGGTATTGATTTCTCTAACAGATCAATTCAATATGCGAAAGAGACGGCAGCACACCTTGAAATAGAAATAGAGTATATTCTCCAAAATTATTTGACGTTTAAAACGGACAAAAAGTATGATTTGATCATGATGATGATGTGTGACTTTTGTGCATTGAGTCCAGCGCAGAGAAAAATTATACTTGCCAAGTTTTACGAATATTTAGTCGATGAAGGTTCCGTTGTTCTTGATGTGTATTCACTAAGCGCGTTTGATCAAAGAGAAGAAATCACAACTTACGAACATTTGCAGCTAAATGGTTTTTGGGCGGCTAACGATTATTACGGGTTTATGAATACTTTTAAATATCTTGATGAAAAAGTGGTTCTTGACAAGTACACAATCGTCGAAGAAACGCGCACACGAGAAATTTACAATTGGTTGCAATATTACAGCTTAGACGCTCTACGGGCCGAATTTGAAAAAAATCATTTTCAAATTGAGGAATACTATTCTGATGTCGCGGGTAAACCTTACCACTCCGATTCTACAGAAATGGCCATTGTCGCAAGAAAAGCCGTTAGCTAGGTGAACAAATTGCTTGAGACATGCTTTAAGGTAATGGCTGTAGATAAATAGACTTGTTTCCCTTAAAAAACGAATCCATTGAGATTTCGTCTGTTTCTGATTTTTATAGGGATGACGTTATTGAGGTAACAGTCTAATGATTAACTTGCTCAGGAACGAGGTTAAATAATAGACACCGTTTTCGATTTTGATAAATATCTTTATCGTATTCAGTTGCGTCAGTTATTTTTTGCCACCTTTCTAACATCATTTATTCAGGGACTTCCCAATTTAATAATAGACTCCTTTTTTAAATGTCATTTAATGACTTATAATCTACATTATCTTTGTGAGTATATTAATTTATTGAGGGTCTCTCATTTTGAGGAAATTATTAATCAATGCGTTCATTATTAATACTACCATTTGCTTTGCTTATCTTGAGCGGATGTAATAATGTAGAAACCAAGATACTCAAAGAGTTGAAAAAGATTGAAAACACCGTCAGGCCACTGGCCGAACTCATGAAATCTAATCAGGAACCCACGCCAGAGCCAGAAGTGGTGACCAATATCTGGTGGGCAGAACAAGGCTGGACTGAACAAGAACGGGAATGGTTTTGGCATATTCCCCAAGGCACCCAGATAATGCCTTATGACTGGTTTGTGGCACTTGAACGACCCAAAAACGAGGGTGAAGGGCTGTTCATAGAGCAAGACTATATGATGCGCTTTGGCTTCATACCGTCCCAAAAAACAGAACAGAACCCAGATAACTTACCGATCGGTTTCGTCAAAGATGCTCGATTCGTCAACCCCATGAATGGGGAAAAAGTGACTATGGCCGGCATCACCTGTGCTGCTTGTCATACAGGCCAGATCAACTACAACGGGGAAGGCCTCGTGATTGATGGTGGCCCCGCCATGACAAACGTCACCCTGTTTCAGGATAAAGTGTCGGTCGCGCTTTTTGAAACCTTATTGCCTAGCCGCCGCTTCCTTCGTTTTGCTAAGCGCGTTTTGAAGGATGAATACAGCTTAATCAACGCCATAAAACTGTTGAAAGAAGTCAAACAATTTGCTGAGAAAAATGGGCAATTAACGACAGAGATGATTAACCGTCATTTAAATTTGGTGAAGGAAGGCTTTGGTCGAGTTGATGCGTTGAGTCGGATAGGTAATGTCGTTTTTGGAGCAGAAATCGATTTTGAAAACTTGCGAGCGATTAGCGCGCCAGTGAGTTATCCCCCCCTCTGGACAGTGCCTTGGTTTGACTGGGCCCAGTATAACGGATCGATTCGCCAACCCATGGTCAGAAATGTGGGAGAAGCATTGGGCGTGCAAGCACCAGTTAACCTGACCGCAACAGACAAAGAGCAATTGTTTAATTCTTCGGTTCATGTAGACAATTTGCATGAAATTGAAAACCTGCTTGCAGGTGACAAACGCCTTTCCGGTTTACAAGCCCCTAAATGGCCAACCAAAATGTTAGGCCCAATCAATGACAATCTCAAACAACAGGGCCAAAAACTCTATGAAGAACATTGTCAGAAATGCCACTTGCCGCCTGTTGATTCAAAAACGATTATGCAAGATCGTTATTGGGAAGAACCGAATAAGTACGGTAAACGCTACTTAATAACCCATAACATTGATGTCAATGTCATAGGCACTGATCCAGCAGAAGTCTTTGATTTTTATGAAAGACAGGCTGAAACCAAGGGTCTCGGATTGGGCGAAATTTTTGCCAATCGAGGACTGCAAGTGGTCACAGAAGCCGTTGCCAATAAATGGTATGACGAAAACGATATTTCACCGGAAAAACGTATAGAGATGAACGGCGACCGGGAAAATATTGTCTTAAGTCCTTTGAAATACAGAGCCAGACCGCTTAACGGCGTGTGGTCCACTCCGCCCTATTTGCACAACGGCTCCGTTCCCAACCTTTATGAACTATTAAGTCCTTGGGAGGAGAGAAGCAAGCAATTTTATGTGGGTAGTAAAGAGTTTGAACCAGAGAAAGTCGGTTTTGTGAATACACAATTTACCGGCGCATTTTTGATGGATACCACCCTAGCGGGCAATACGAATACCGGGCATGAATTTAATGATGCCGAGGAAGTCAAAAAGAAAGACAATAATGTCGAAAGGAAAGGCATTATAGGCCCCAAACTCACTGAAAAACAGCGCAAGGCACTGATCGAGTATCTGAAAACCCTTTAATGGGTTAGAAGAAAACCCCCCAACGCCTAGTAAATCAATCTGATTCATTGTCACAAAATCAGAGGGCGAACACCTTACCACCTATCAATTTGTCAAAAGTAAGGGACAGTAGAGACGCGATGCTTCGCGTCTCTGGTTTTATCGCGTCTCTATATGCCTCGCGTCGAAACCTCGCACCGAAGCACAGACGCGAGGCTTCGAGAAACGCAATAAAACAAGAGACTCGAAGCCTCGCGTCGAAACCTCGCACCGAAGCATAGAATAGATAGACGCGAGGCTTCGAGAAACACGATAAAACCAGAGACGCGAGGCATCGCGTCTCTACATACAATATACAATGAGTTAGATAAAATCGATAATGGAAAGCCAATATAAAAAAAGCCCCAAGGCTCAATGCCAAGGGGCTTTTTTATTGATATCTAAACCTGATTGAGTAATTGGTTACATCATACCACCCATACCACCCATATCACCACCTGGCATTGGCGGATGATCGTCTTTCTTAGGTAATTCAGCTACCATCGCTTCTGTCGTAATCATTAAACCGGCGATAGAAGCCGCGTTTTGCAAGGCTGAACGAGTCACTTTGGTGGGATCTAAAATACCCATCGCAACTAAATCGCCATATTCGCCCGATGCGGCATTGTAACCATAATTACCTTCACCTTCTGCTACATTGTGTAAGATAATCGAGGCTTCACCACCGGCATTGGTGACGATTTGACGTAGGGGTTCTTCCATCGCACGCAGGGCAATCTTGACACCCATGTCTTGATCGGGATTGTCACCTATGATCTCTTTAATCGCTTTCTTAGCCCGTATCAAGGCAACGCCACCGCCGGGAACAACGCCTTCTTCTACAGCGGCGCGAGTGGCATGTAACGCATCTTCTACACGCGCTTTCTTTTCTTTCATTTCAACTTCTGTCGTTGCACCGACTTTAATTACGGCGACACCGCCGGCTAATTTAGCAACGCGCTCTTGCAGTTTTTCTCTGTCGTAGTCTGAAGTCGCTTCCTCAATTTGGGCGCGAATTTGAGTAACGCGATCTTCAATATCGGCCGGTTTGCCAGCACCATCAATAATGGTGGTGTTTTCTTTGGTAATATTGATGCGTTTGGCATTACCTAAGTCATCCAAGCTGGCTTTTTCTAAGCTTAAACCGATTTCTTCGGAAATCACTTGGCCACCGGTTAAGATGGCAATGTCTTGCAACATGGCTTTGCGACGATCACCAAAGCCTGGGGCCTTGACGGCGGCTACTTTAACAACACCGCGAATGGTATTAACCACTAAAGTGGCTAAAGCTTCGCCTTCAACATCTTCTGAGATGATGAGCAACGGTTTGCCTTGTTTGGCAACGCCTTCCAAAATCGGTAACAGCTCACGAATGTTAGAAATCTTCTTGTCATGCAACATGATGAGCGGATTTTCTAATTCTACACTCTGGCTCTGTTGATTGTTAACGAAATAGGGGGAGAGGTAGCCGCGATCAAATTGCATCCCTTCGACGACTTCAAGTTCATTGTCTAAACCTGAGCCCTCTTCAACCGTAATCACGCCTTCTTTTCCGACTTTATCCATTGCTTGGGCAATGATATTACCAATGGCTTCATCGGCGTTAGCGGAAATCGTGCCCACTTGGGCAATGGCTTTATCGTCGGCACAAGGCTGAGATAGTTTTTTCAATTCTTCTACTGCGGTGATGACGGCTTTATCAATACCCCGTTTCAAATCCATAGGATTCATGCCGGCGGCAACGGCCTTCATGCCTTCCGTTAAGATTGATTGGGCTAAGACGGTGGCGGTTGTGGTACCATCACCTGCGGCATCAGAAGTTTGGGAGGCCACTTCCTTTACCATTTGGGCGCCCATATTCTCAAATTTGTTTTCTAATTCAATTTCTTTAGCAACCGACACGCCATCTTTAGTAACGGTAGGGGCACCGAATGATTTATCGAGTACCACGTTACGGCCTTTAGGCCCAAGAGTGATTTTCACGGCGTTAGCCAAAACGCTAACCCCTTTAATCATTAGTTGACGTGCATCATCAGAAAAGCGTACTTCTTTTGCGGCCATGATAATTTTTTTCCTTTTAAATTTTAGTGTGTCAGGTAATAGAACGGACTAATCCTCAATAACACCCATGATGTCTTCTTCACGCATCACCAGCACGTCGTCACCTTCGACTTTCACTTCGGTGCCAGAATATTTGCCAAACAACACGGTATCACCCTCCTTGACATCAAGGGGACGCGCTTCGCCGTTGTCAAGAATTTTGCCTTTGCCGATTGCCAACACTTTACCGCGAATCGGTTTTTCGGTGGCAGAGTCAGGAATAACGATTCCACCGGCTGTTTTTCTTTCTTCTTCAAGACGTTTAACAATAACCCTATCATGCAATGGACGGATTTTCATTGGCTTCAATCTCCTGATAAACAATTAGTTAGTGTTATATCAATTCTTTTTACTTGAGAGGTGTTATTAGCACTCGTCTCTAGTGAGTGCTAATTAATAAGGTTTCAAATTTTAATATCAAGGGGCAATGTTTAAAAAAAGGGTAGTGCTATTGTCAATCGAAAAATTTTTTTTGAATCAAATATTTAGTTGAGTTTTCTGTGGAACTAAATGTCGTTTTGTGAACGCTGTGTTAAAAAATTTATTGACTAGGCGTTCATGCGTGGCAATGTTCATGCGTTCATTATTAATTTTATAGGAAGCATTGTCACGCTTTTTACAGATTTGATAGTTCATCAGTGTTCAAATTTTCGAGTTTGAAAAATTTTGGAAGATTGATAAGAATTAGACTAGAATCCAAAATAGGTGATGATATTTTTCATTCACAATTATTGAATCACAATTAATAATTAACAATTAATAAACGTCTGATATCATTCCTCAACATTGAGTCAGCAATATGAATCAGCCTGTACAAATTGGCTTTAGTCAACCTATTAAACGGGCATGGTTGGATTTTACCGTGCAACATCTTTTGGAAGGGCAAACACACACTGAAATTAGGGCTGCCTTAAATGCGTTCTTAAGTGATCAAGTGGCCGTTAATAGCACTGCCCGATCTGGGGCCCGGCAAAAAGCCATCAGTATTTTGTCAAAAATTTGGGTTAATGTGCCGCAACCCCTTGAATCATTTAGAAATGAGGGTTTGACTATACTAAAACGAACACCTGAAAGTACGCATATCGCGGTGCATTGGGGAATGACGATGGCGATTTATCCCTTTTTTGCTTTGGTTGCAGAGCAGGTTGGGCGTTTATTGCGGCTACAGCAGTATGTGTCTACCGCACAATTGCGAAAGCGGTTGGGTGAAAAAATGGGTGAGAGAGAACCGATTATAGAGGCTGCACGTAAATTAATGCGCTGTTGGGTGGAATGGGGTGTGTTAGCGGATACGGGTAAGAGGGGAACATACACGGCGGCTGGACAATATCTTATTAAAGATACCCAGTTGACAACGTGGTTGTTAGAAAGTGCGTTAATTGCGCGTGAAAGTCAATCTGCTGTGTTGCATAATTTGATCAATTATACGCCGGCGTTGTTTCCCTTTAGTTTATCGCCAAGTTATTTTATCCCTAATGAGCGGCTAGAATTATTTAGCCAAGGCGTGAGTGAGACGAGTGTGACGTTTAGTGTTAATGGTTAATGGTTAATGCTAAACTCGACAACACAAGCCATCAGAACGAGAGGCTTTAAACCCGTAAGGGTTTTGGGATTAACGCTTATGGGTGGCAAGCCATAATCAACTCACAATTAACAATTAATAATTAATAAATAGGGTTATCAAAATGCCAAAAGTAACCTGGCCTCATCAAGAAGCTAAACGTTTACGCGCTGTCGCTTTAAATTCTGCTGATAAACCGATTATTTTTGAAACGGGTTATGGCCCCTCTGGATTGCCTCATATTGGTACATTTGCTGAGGTGGCTAGAACGACGTTTGTGATTAAGGCTTTGCTGCATAGCTTCCCGGATGCAAAAGTGCGCTTGATCGCTTTTTCAGATGATATGGATGGTTTGAGAAGTTTGCCTGAGAATGTGCCTCATCATGAAAAGTTGCGTCCGTTTTTGGGGATGCCTTTATCAAGCATTCCTGATCCGTTTGAGCAAGCGCCTAGTTTTGCCGATTATATGAATGGACAGCTTAAATTGTTTTTAGATTCTTACGGTTTTGAGTACGAATTTCATTCTTCTACTCAGTGTTATCGGCAGGGGATTTTTGATAATGGCCTCAAAAGTGTCATGGATAACTATACCCCAATTAGGGAAATGTTTATCTCAACGATTTCTAAAGAAAAAAGAGCCGATTGGAGTCCTTTTTTTCCTATCTGTGAGTCTTGTGGCAAAATATACACGACACGGGTAGTTGATATTGATCCCGATAACTATATGCTGAGTTATCGCTGTGATCAGACGGGCCAAGGTTTTGAGCCTTGTGGTTATAAAGGCACTACCCCAATTACTGGGGGCAAAGTTAAAGTCGGCTGGAAAATTGATTGGGCGCTGCGTTGGTATACGTTTGGTGTGAATTACGAGATGTATGGGAAAGATTTGATGAGTTCGGCGAGTATGGCGAGTAAAATTTGTTCGATCTTGGGTGGTAAAGCGCCGGTGCTTTATAAATATGAGTTGTTTTTGGATGAAAATGGGGCTAAGATTTCCAAGAAAATCGGTAATGGTATTTCAATGGATCAATGGGTTAAGTATTCGCCCTTAGGGGCTTTGTTAAATTTTCTGTTGGCTAATCCCAATAAAGCGAGACAAATGGGGCTACCTATTTTACCCAAGATTGTTGATGAATACATTGAGCTTCTTCGTAAGGAAAAGCCTGATGATCCGAATTTTAATACGTGGTTTATTGATAGCATCCAGCACGGGCATGATGCTTCAAGTTTGGAAAAGAATGAACTGAGTTATAATTTACTGACGAATGTTGCTCAAAATCTTGGGCTGCGTGATGCTTCGCTTTTATATCAATATGCTCAAAAATATGATCCAGCAGTCGAACAGAATGAGGCTTTTTTTCGCTTACTTTGTGAAAAAGTGATTGCTTATGTACAGGATTATGAAGCACAAGTTGAGAAGGTTGAGATGGCTATAGAGCTGTCATACCTGCCTTATCTTGAAGAACTCATTGAAATTATTGAACAAACAGATAATTTTAATGATCTACCTGGTGAGGAACTGCAAGCACTGGTTTTTATTATCCCTAAGAAGTATGATTTAAAGCAAGCGGAGTGGTTTAAATTTCTTTACTCGGTGTTATTAGGGAAGGAAAGGGGACCACGACTTGGGCCATTTCTAAGTATACTGGGTAAAGAAGCGGTGTTGTCTATGCTTAAGAAAGCGGTGGCAAAATATGCGGCATAAGTTTTTAAATATTA
>JAYQWI020001077.1:0-3871 GCA_035871815.2 Candidatus Parabeggiatoa communis | reverse complement strand
GAGCTTTGATAATCATTACCGTATTCGTGTTGGAGATTATCGCGTGATTTATGAAATACATGATGATGTCTTGTTGGTTTTAATCGTAAAAGTGGGGCCAAGAGGCGATATTTATTAGTCGGGTATAGTACAATAATGTTATAAATACGCGAATAAACCTAAAAATTACAGGTTTAATAAGATAGAACACTGATGGCCAACTAATTGAATTGAATTAAAAAATCAGCGTTAATCATGAACATCAGCGTTCTATCATATCACCCATATGACATCACTACCATGCGACGCAAAAAAAAAGGCAGACACGGATCGAAATCCGCTCTGCCTTTTTAACTCAACGCTCTGAGATTGTCAAAACACAAGAAATATTGATTTTAATTGCTCGATAATCAACAAAGCGTTTGCGTCTCTTGCGTCTCTTGCGCCTCTTGCGTTAAAACAAAACCTCATTAATCAATCGCATTCACCTCAATCAATCCTAAACCCTTTGCCCCAACAGAACTCATGATAGCAGTATAAGCGCCTGCGGGTAAAGTCAACAGCGGCATTGGTAGATTCTTGCATCGCAAATTGAGCCGGAATTGCGCTACTCGGCGCAGTCTGAACTTGCCAATCATTATTGCTTGCCACAGCTTCACCACTTGGGAATTTCTGTACCGTGAGCATAGGATTCACACCTGCCGCCAAACCCGAACCTCTGATAACGACTTTTTGCGAGCCTGTTCCACTGATGATGAAACCCGCAATCACATCATTGGCACCGCCCTGAATTGGTGGCGCGTGTGCTGATGTTGATGAGTTTGATAGCACTGCCAGCACCAGAAATAATGGCACAAGAAGCTGGGTTAGCAACGCATTGTTCTATTCCTGCTTGTTTGCCTTTGTCAAATTCACTGTCAGCATTTATGGTTAATTGATACAGTCAATCTTGGCCTTCGCAAAATGAATTTTGCACTCCAATCAATCGGGCCGCAAAATGAATTTTGCACTCCAATCAAACCGCAAAATAAATTTGGAACGAAAAGAGGGCCGCAAAATGATTTATTTTTTCACTAAAAGCGGGCCGCAAAATAACAGGAACAGGGGTATATTATTTTCCCGCTATGCCCTAAATATTGACATCAATGGTTTTAGGAAAGTACAAGAGTTTATTCCCAACGATTAAACCTAAGTAGATATTAACCATCCCGGTAACAGGTTTTCCATCAATCGTCATTTGCCCTTTCAAGATTTCAACCCCTTGACTAGAGGCTAAAGTCAGATCAGCTACTGGGACTAACGCGCTAAATTTCTCATCCCAAGCCACGAAATCACCCTGAGTGTTTTTTAGCATGTAAAGGCCATCTTGAGTCTCATTCTTAACGGCAGCTATTATCACTAATTGGGCATCTTCACTGATTAGTTTTCCAACCGGACCAACATCAGTCGCACTCAGAACGCCTCCAATTTCAAAACCAGATGAGCTCATCTTGACTTTTGGTTGGAAATTAATGCTGTTGTCGCCACCCCAGCTACCCATACCGTCTTCCATGTCAACAACAATGATATTCTTCATCAAGTGTGGCGCCGCTTCAAGACGCATTTTCCCGACTTCTTCAAGAATATTGTTCACGGAAGTTTTCAACGGTGCCCAACCATACCAGTTCATATAGTCTGTGCTATCGTGGAAAGCCCCTTGAAAAGCCCGTTGGCGGTATTCCATGAAAATTAAATAAAGCTCCTGTTCTACTGAGGTTTTATTATCGTAGAACTGCAACACATCCGGGGCATATTCCCAATTCTCCGGTTTTTGCAAAATGCCGTCCTTGTATAAACCTTGGACAGCTTTGATGGCCTTCGCAAACTCATGATCAGACTCTTTGATGATCTGGTCAGACGCTTTGAAATGGTTAGCCACAAAATCTTTAGCGTGACATTGATTACAGGCTTCCTTCATGGATTCGCGAATGGGATTAAATGTTGCCGTACCGCGGGCCGCTTGCCCAAGCTTAACGATATTGATAAAGCGTTGGGTAGGTTGAAGCGTGTCATCCAGTATGCCGGCTGCTTGCAAAATGATAGCCCGATCTAATACCCAAGTCGGATCGTCATCCAAATCAACATAGTTACCCGTAAAGCCTAGGGCTTTCAAAGTATCGGCGAGTTTGGTCAGATGTTTTTCAAGCGATGGCGCGACTTTAATAAGCGCCCGCACATTATGTTCAGAAGGCACCCGTAGCCCCAAAAAGCCCCAAGGTGTCACTACAGCATGATTGCCTTCTACCATGTGACAGGATTGACAAGTCGGCGCACGTCCCTCATTTTGATTACCATCGATATCCCAGATAATCCCATGTTTGGAGGACTGGTACATTTCCCATTGCGGATGATCAAAGCCCATGTGACAGTTAGCACAAGCTCTCGGATCTTGAGCTTCTGCCTTTTTAAAGCTATGGCGAGTATGACAAGCATCGCACTGTGCATTACCATAACGGTATTTTGCTAACTCCGCGCCGCCATCACCGACAACTTTAGTCTCAAGCATTGTTCCTTGTAACTTCAAGCCTTTGACACCAATCTTGTGACAACCTGAACAGCCTCTATAACCTTCCTCGGTGATAGCCCCAAATTGATTGTGATAGGCCGGTGTGGTTTGCATTGCAATCCAAGCCAACTGATGTTTGCCAGCTTGATGTTGCTTGACTTGATCAGGATGACAATTCGCACAAGTTTCTGGCGTGGGCATTTTGGCTTTTTGGTAGTCATCATGAGTGTTATGTTGACTACCATGACAAGTTGCACAGCTAACACCTTTTGCTGCCATCTTGCCACTCTCATGCTGTGAGACAATGTTAGGAGTCACATTAATATGGCATGTTATACACTTGTCGTCTGCTGCCAAAGCTAGAGCGCTATATAGCAGACTTAACAAAACGCCACTTAAGGCGAAAGATAAACATCGTTTTATAAACACTTTAGGTTTCCTCTTTCAGTGAAATTAATACCAATAAAACCAAATAAAAAAAAGGGTTCGCCACTATTTAAAAGCAAAATGAATGCCAACGCCTAAAAATACAGTTAACTGATTGGATTTTAAAGATATTTTCATTTTTAGCTCTTGACAGGAACAGTCTAAAATTTAGACGCATAGTCTAAAATTTAGACGCATAGTCTAAAATTTAGACTGTTTTTTTTATCGAATAGTCAATCTTTAAAAACAGAACTTTTTCAAAAGGCGCGGATTGGGTTAATTTCGATATCCGCCGTAATGAGTAATTGGGCCCACGAATTCCACTTGAACTCAAATCAATGAAACAATTGCCAAAAGCTATTACGACTAATTTACAAATCAAACCAAATCAAAAAAAGGTTCGCCATATACTTATATTAAGTACTGAAGCACAAATAAACAGGTATTTTACCGCAAAGAGACGCGATGCCTCGCGTCGAAACGAAACCGCGAATTGTAGATTTGCGCCGCGAAGCGTCTCTAATTACAAATAAACCGGTATTTTAGCGCAAAGGGATTGCCCCTCTTCTGATTGCTTCCATTAAAATACCTGAAAATTTTTGGCGAAAGTACTTATAAACATTTCTTAAATAAAAAAAAACAAACAGTCTTGTGGGGAAGGAGTCACCACCACCTGACTTGATGTTTTAGAAAACTTATGCCCGCTGTTGGCTATTAGAATTAAAAAGCGCAATTTATGACGATGCTAAGTCTAATTATGCTGAATATCTATATCAACAGTCAATACCGAAGGGCTTGGAGCATTTAGTCTAGCGGGAAAATAGAAATGCGCTCGTTTCAAAGTACTCAATATATCCTTCCAAAGCCTCAACTTTGAACGCCACAACACCTGCCAGATGATTCTATTCAATTAAATCATTT
>JAYQWI020001076.1:0-2745 GCA_035871815.2 Candidatus Parabeggiatoa communis | reverse complement strand
TTTGTCATTGCTGATTCATCAGCAACATCTGCTTGAAGATATAAAACCGAGGCACTACGGTGTCTCAGTTCCCTTAAGTTTTCGTCTTTTTTACCTAATGGCGAGCGACCAGTCAGAACCAGCCGGGCTTTAAAATTCTTGGCTAAGTATTTGGCAAAAATGAGTCCTAAGCCACCAGCACCACCCGTTATCAGATAGACTCCGTTTTCTTTTAAGGGGGGCGTCGTTTTAGCAAAATGCGCTCCCTCAATTTTTTGCAGACGTTTGACCCAACGTTGGTTGTTATAATAGCGGATAGCAACACCATCGACCGTTTTAAATTCGGCCAAAACCATATCCACCACTTTGTCCAAACTAGGCAGGGCGACGGTTTTGTAATTCAACTTGGAGTTGACTAGGGGAATGGTTTTAGCAAACCCACTTAAGGCGGCGTACTGAGGTTGTAGTGCTTCATCAGATTCTAAATAGACATACAACAGTTTAATCAGTTCCGACGGCTTTTGCAAAAGTATGGCTTGACTGAGGTGGAAAATCGAAAAGAGACTCATATCAAGTTGAGTGTTTAGTGCCGTACTGACAAACGGGGCTTGTGACCACAGATGAATAATGTGGCTCGGCAAGGTGCTTAACAATTTTTGATAATCGGCCGGGTGCTTGGGATTGATGGAATAGGTGTCAGGCGCCAACTGAAGGTAGCGTTCCCCTGGCGTGACCAAAATGACTTGGGTGGAAAACCGTTCTTTGAAACGAAAGTACCGGCTAGAGTCGGTATCAAATAGCAAAACCCTGGTGGGCGTATGTGTGCCCATTTGCTTTTCCAGTACATCAGGTTCCCACACGCTTTGGTAAAACTGAGTTGTGACAGGCGTTTTTGAGGAGATTGTGGCAACCTGATCACGGCTGACCTCTTTAAATTTGGGTTCAGATACTGGTATCCAATACCGCTCCCTAGCAAAGGGATAAGTGGGCAGAGAAATACGCTGTGGCTTTTGGTTTGGATAGAGCAATTGCCAGTCTATCTCTACTCCAGAAACCCATAGTTGTGCTAACTGATTAAGTTCCTTTTTCTCAAGAAGCACTTTCAAAAAAGCTTCCCCAGCTTCCCCTTTAATAAAAAGTTCGGTTTGGGCTTTGTTCCTCTTGACATTTCCGCGATAAAAATTTTCTATTTGAGCTTGTCCTTGAACATATTGCGTTAATTTGTTTCTTATTTCTTCAAAGCGAGAAACCCTCATTGCCAACCGCTCTTCCATCGCGTTTCGGCCCACTTGTAAAGTATAAGTGAGATTGACCAGAGGAATTGGGGGAGCCGACTCTAAAAAGTCTATTATCTTTTTGGCATAAGCTAGGAGCCTCTCCTCATTTTTAGCCGACAACACAAAGAGTTGGTATTCTGGCTCCGCTATTGGGACAACTTGAGTTTTAGGTGCTTCCTCCACAATCAAATGCACATTAGTCCCACTCATACCAAAGGAACTGACTCCCGCTAACTTGGGTTCACCCGTCCACGGTGTGGTTTCAGTGGGAACGGTGAGCGGCAGTTTATCCCAAGGAATATGCGGATTTGGTTCAGTAAAGTGTAAATTAGGTGGAATCTGGGCATGTTGGAGCGACAACACGACTTTCATTAAGGATGCTATTCCGGCAGCCGACGATAAATGTCCTAGATTGGTTTTGACTGAGCCAATCGTTAACGGAGTGGTACGTTCTTGACCCAGAACGTTTGCCAGAGCCAATACCTCAATCGGGTCTCCCAATGAGGTGCCAGTGCCATGCGTTTCCACATATTGAATCTGTTCAGCTTTCACCGCCGCTTTTTCCAAGGCTTGCCTGAGCAAGGCTTCTTGGGCTAAACCGTTGGGTGCCGTGAGGCCATTACTACGACCATCATGGTTGACAGCAGAACCTCGAATCAGGGCCATGATGTTGTCACCGTCTCTAATAGCATCTGAGAAACGTTTCAATATCACCATGCCACAACCTTCCCCTAGCCCAAAACCATCCGCTTTGGCATCAAAGGTTTTACAACGACCATCAAAGGCCAAAGCATTCATACTACACAGACCAATTGCCAACTCTGGTGAGAGGTTCAGAGCTACCCCACCCGCCAAAGCCAAATGACATTCCTTATTACGTAGTGATTGGCAGGCCATATGCACGGCCAACAGCGAAGAAGAACAAGTGGTATCCAACTGCATAGTAGGCCCTTGTGACCCCAAAACATAAGCAATCCGCCCGGCCGCCAGACCACGCAGATTACTTAAAGTACGATAGGCATCAATCTGACTTGGATCATCTGCATACAAATGCAAAGCTGAATAGTCGTCCCAAAAGCTACCAACAAATACCCCAGTCAGGCTCTCACGCAATTGAGCCGGTGCCACCCCAGCATGTTCTAAGGCTTCCCAAGAAACCTCTAACAGTAACCGCTGTTGCGGGTCCAAACTAGCGGCTTCCCGAGGCGTTATCCCAAAGAACTGAGGATCAAATTGATCTACCCCCTCCAAGAAACTCCCCGCTCTCACATACATTTTGCCGGGTTTGTTTGGGTTTGGATCATAGTAGGCTTCAAGATTCCAGCGAGAGTTCGGAATCTCGGTAACCGTATCCACGCCTTGAATGGGCAAGTCCCAGAATGATTCAGGGGTATGGACACCACCGGGAAAACGACAGCCCATGCCGATAATAGCGATGGGTTCGGGCCGCCCCAGCGGGGTGGCCTCTATTGCAGATGCAGGCAATTCA
>JAYQWI020001075.1:0-3617 GCA_035871815.2 Candidatus Parabeggiatoa communis | reverse complement strand
GCCCTCAATGCCAGTAGCCCCGCTATTAATGCTGCTGACTGTACGGCGATTGATGGCACGGTGATAACGATTGATCAACGCAAATCTCTCCGTAATGATGGGCAATGTGATCTAGGTGCTTATGAATTTGGCATGGCTGCCAATCAAATACCGGTTATCGCCGGTACCCCATCTTTAAGTATTGATGAAGGTAGCCTCTATCAGTTTATACCCACTGTCACTGATACGGATGGACAAGCCTTGACTTTCCGTATTGAGAATCAACCCCTCTGGGCAGAATTCAATACCAGCACTGGGCAATTGAGTGGTACACCCTTAAATGAACATGTCGGTACGACAGCCCCGATTCTCGTCAGCGTCACTGATGGGATTGATACCAGCAGCTTGCCCGCCTTTCAGATTGAAGTGGTTGATGTCAACGCCGCGCCCATGATTAGCGGCACCGTCGCAACAACGGCTTATGTAGGCGTACCCTACACGGCCTCATCTCCCTTTGCAGAAATCGACGGTGGCGATAGCATTACCGGTTATCGTATTGAAAACCAACCGTTATGGCTTACCTTTAACACCCAAACCGGAGAACTCGGTGGTACGCCCACGGTTGCTGACTTAGCTATCAGCCAAGCTATCCAGATAATCGCGACTGATACGCGCAATGCCAGTACGACTTTCAGCTTTGATTTAGAAGTGATTCACAAAGCCGCACTGGCACTCAATCCAACCACGCCCTTGCAATTAGCCGGTACGGTAGGTGAAGCCGCGCCTTCTCAAACGTTTACCGTCAGCAACACAGCCCAAGGTACCCTCAATTGGACAATTGAGACAACGGTTGAAACGCACAACAATGCCGGTTTACCGGCCGGCTACAACTGGCTACAAGTGAGTCAAGCTTCTGGCACTGATTTAGCCACCCTCACTGTTTCAGCCGATCTGAGTGGACTGGTGAGCGGTATTTATATTGGACATATCACAGTAGCAGCTGAACATGCCGACAATAGCCCACAAACCCTTGATGTCCAACTGACGGTGACAGAACCGCAAAGTGTGCCACTAGAAGTGCAACCGAGCAGCTTAACCTTTTCAGCACTGTTAGGCGGTGTCAATCCGGCCCCCCAAACCCTCACCTTGAGCAATTATGTGGGAACACCTCACCTCACCAGAGTGGATAATAAGCAACAATGGATCACTTGGGCAAACCAAACCAAGACGGCCTCATACAAAAGCTACAACGTGTGGCCAGAAATCGCTAACTTGGCTGTCGGTGTTCACCAAACCAATATTAAGGTTTATGACGACAGAATCCCGGCGCGTCATTTTATTGTGCCAGTAACCATGCATATCACGGATAATCCTGAAATTATCCCGAATCGCACCCAGTTGCAATATGGAATGCTGTTAGGTGCCGAAGCGCCCGCCGCTCAATCTTTCACACTCAGAAGCAGTGGAGCAAGCGAACTGCCTTGGACAGCCACAACGGACCAAAATTGGTTATTACTCAGCGCCACGGGTGGACAAACCCCCGCAACAGTCGATGTGATCATTGCTGACAGTCAACTCGTCGGCACGCACACAGCGACGATTACCATTGCTGGTGGCACCACTTCACAGGCCATTCAGGTAAGCTTTACGATATTTGACGACAGCAAAGTCGCCCTATATGGCTTAGAAATCACCCAAGGTGTCCAAGACTTAGTGAACAGCGTACCCTTGTTCCTCAAACGCAAAACGTTTGTGCGTGCCCATGTTCGCAGTCGCACTGACGAAATCATTGAGAACATGACAGCCATATTAAAAGTCAAGCAAGGCAACACCCTCATCGGTGAACTGAACCCCGTGAATAATGGCGGTTCAATTGATGTGATCCCCAATCCCAATCGAGCGCATCTCAATGACAGTTTTCTGTTTGAAGTGCCCATCGCTTGGTTAAGGCCCAATATCACCTTTAAATTTAAAGGCAAAAATCAACCCGTCGCTTGTCAAGAAAATGCTGGAGAGGCACACGACTGCCAAGCCACCCTCACCTTTGACGAGAACTTCGTCTTACCACTCACCTTTGTCGATGTGGTTAGGATAAACGCCGAAACAGGCGAAGTACGCGCCCCCACTCAAGCCAATAGAGATTTTGCCCAACGCAACATTGTCGCCACCTATCCCTTGAGCGAGCTTGACTTCTATTATCATCCCACCCCCATTGTTGCTGATATGACAGAAAAACACATCAGTAAGGGGTTAAATGGGTTAGTCTCAAAACAAGCAGAAATCGGTAGGCCCGGTTATTATCATGCCCTAACGCTTGGTTCTCAAGGTAACATTGCTGGACTGGCAACCGTGGGGGGAAATCGAGCTTGTAGCCTAGTCGCTGGCTACGTGATTCCTCATGAAATGGGACACAATATGGGCTTTGCTAATACTCGGAACAAGCCCATCGATTTTCCTTTCTCTGCCAGTTACCCCTTAGAAATGAGTGGTGATCGGGCAGTCTATCGTCTCGATATCCACGACAAGCGTCTTTTTATGCCCGCCGATAAATCCGTCATGCAAGGCTGGATTGCCTCACCTTACCATTACTCTTATATTCACGGTGTGATCAGTGACTATATTGGTTGGCAATCGTCCAATACCAAACGCGGTAATCGCGCCAAAACCAGAAAGGGCAATACACCCATTACCGAAGCACTGTTGATAACGGGACAACTCTTGCCGACTAGCAACCAAGGGCAAATAGACAGAATCATTGATACCGAAACGCGCACGGCCTTTACCCATCCAGAACCAGGCGACTACACGGTACGCATTGAAGACAGTCAAGGTAATGAATTAGCCGCTTATCCTTTTGGCCCCACCCTCATTCCTAATGATGCAGATGACATGACATCAGGAGACAATACTTATACCTTTGAATTGCTGTTACCGCGAGTACCGACAATGAATCGTATTGCGATAGTGCAACAAGGGCAAGAAATCGCCTCACGCACCGCATCGGCAAACCGCCCCAATGTGACTCTCATCAGCCCCAACGGAGGTGAACAATACGAAAGTGGGATTATCCCGATGACTTGGCAAGCCCATGATGCCGATGGTGACGCTTTGAATTACACCATTGAATACAGTGTCGATGCTGGGCAAAGTTGGCAACTGCTGGCTGCCCAATGGCAGGGAACCAGTCTAAACTTAGACACCAGCTTGCTCCCCGGCGCGAGAGAAGCCCAAATCCGCGTTTGGGCTAACGATGGTTTTCACACTGCCTTAGACGCATCAGATGGCAACTTTACGGTTGTTGGAAAACCACCAACAGCCAGCCTCTTCACCGAAGACGGTGGACCCTACGTCACCGGACAAACCCTCATTTTAGAAGGCCATGCCTTTGACAAAGAAGATGGCCAACTCGCATCAAGTGCTTTAACTTGGCATTCCAGTCGCAATGGTGAATTAGGCACAGGCAATCAATTAACCCTTTTAGCCGATGACTTAGCCGTTGGTGAACACATTCTGAGTTTAACCGCAACCGACAGTGAAGGCCTGACTGACACAGCCAGTATCACAGTACACCTCTTCCGGGATCGCCCCGCAATATTGCCAGCCAGATTAGCCGTTTCCAGTCGAAATGTCTACTTACT
>JAYQWI020001074.1:0-2624 GCA_035871815.2 Candidatus Parabeggiatoa communis | reverse complement strand
TTTGCATTGGCCCGATTTTCGTAATTTATTTTGCATCGGCTCGATTGGAGTGCAAAATTTATTTTGCGAAGGCCTAATTAGAGATTGATAATGATTTTTTTTTAGGAATTAGCCCATCAGCATAAAGGTTTTATCGTAGGGGGCAAGACCTTCGGATAGCCCCCTCATCGTTAGATATAAGTGTTTAAGTCATTGAAATAAATGAATATTTAGTAGGGTGGGTTTAGCGAAGCTAAACCCACCACACCATTTTCGGCTGATGATCATCCGTTTAATCGGTATACAATTAAGAGTTGAAATCAAACAACCCCCTATCCACAAAATTTTTGGTGGTAACGGTTTTTTGTTGCCCACCATTCCCCTACTCAATTTTTGAAATCAAACAAACCCCCTATTCACAAAATATATGCTATAGTTCTTAAAATAAAAAAGAACCCTCTTTTTTATGTTTTTGTGTTATTCCAAAACTCAACTCTTTCAAAATCGGAGTTATAGAAAAATGCCTTACTTCAAATACTTTATTTTTATGATCCAGCTTGGACTCTTTATCGCAAATCCTGTATTGGCTCAGGATGACAGTCCATCTGGAACCGTACCAATCACATTTACCTCCACTGTGGAGCCTATGACTGGTGTTGCGCCATTAACCGTCACCTTAACGGCTGAAACAACTGCCGAAGATGTCACAGGTATAGTATATCATTGGCAAGCGTCAAGTGGCAAGGATACTTACCAATCCGGTGCCTTTGCCAACATGACTTTTGAATCGCCAGGCGAGTACACCATTAGCTTTGTAGCCGAACAAAATGGCAAAATACTCAACAGGGCTTCTCATACTGTGACGGTTCAAGCCAATCAGTTGCCAATTGCACGCTTATCGGCCGTTATCCCCTGTGAACTGGACGAGACACAAAACTGTGAAACGCCACTGACTGTGGAATTGAGTGCCGCTGAATCGACGGATTCGGCAAATGGCAAAATTCTCGGATATCGCTTCACATCCAGTAGAGAAGGGCAAATTTTCCCAAACGAAGAAACAGGGCCCGGCCTGTTGCTGTGTCCGAATGAGGCCTATTCATTTTGTCCCACTGGGGAAGTGGATATTGAGGAAAATTGGAGTACTTCAGCCAGTCCGATTCCGGCCATTCAGCTTAAACAAAAGGGCGCTCACAATATAACGGTTATTGTCATTGACGACAAAGGCGGTATCAGTACCCATCCTGCCTCAGTAACGGTTGTTGCGGAGAAATCTACCAAACCCTCTGCCTTTTTCAATTTCACCTTGAGTGGTGAATATGCCCCCATGACAATCACCTTAGATGCCAGTGATTCGGATGATAATTTTGCTTTTAAGGATGAACCCAATGGGCCAGCAAGAATTGTCAAATATCAATGGACGATTAGATCTTCCCAAAGCGAGGTGCCAATCTACCATGAATCGCTTGAGCCCACTTGGCAAAAAACATTGCAAAAACATGGTGATTACAATTTGACATTAACGGTTGAAGACAACGATGGGCAGAGTGACACGGCTAAACAAAATCTGTACATTAAAGGCACTCAACAACCGGTGGCCGTCGCCAATGTCAATCCCTCATCGGGTAAAATCGGAGCGCATGGTTTGGGGGTGACTTTAAATGCTGAAGGCTCTTATGATCCTGATGGTTTTGAACTTAAACAGTACCTCTGGCGAATATCAGATGGACAAACCGTGGAAGGGGCAACAGGCAGAGTCACACTCAAAGAAACTGGGCTGGTGACTATCGAACTTGAGGTGATTGACAAAGAGGGTTATAGTGCAAAAGACTTTAAAACCGTCATGGTTTTTGAAAACACTGAAAACAACCGGCCACCTACCGCAATGGCGACATTCACCAAATTGTCTGGACGCGCTCCATTGACGATTGAGGGAAACGGGAGCAGTTCTTATGATCTTGATGAAAATGGTATCACCCATCATTGGTCATCAACAGCGGGGCATGATTTAACTGGGGAAACGGCCACTTTTGTTTTCGATTCAGAAGGCAAACACATCATTACTTTAAAAGTCACCGATGATGTGGAAGGCAATCCACTCAGCCATAAGATACAACAGGTTATAGATGTTTTACCTCCACGTCCGGCTCCCACGATTTCTGCCATGCCAGAAACGGGTACAAGCCCTTTAACAGTGATCTTATCGACGGAATTTTATGAGGACTTGAAGTATCGCTGGTATAGTGACAGTGGGCAATTGTCTATGGTTGATACTCATATTGCAGTGGTTAAGTTTAAAAAATCAGGGACTTACACGATCACCTTGACCGTAACTGATAAGCAAACGAACGAAAACGAGCAGGTTTCAAAAACCATTACGGTTGAACCACCACCTCAAGAGCCACCTGAAGCGCAAGCTGAAGTCCTACCGGCTGAAGGCTTTGCGCCGTTGACCGTTACGTTGAATGGTAGTGACTCGGAAGGGGCCCAGGATTATGAATGGAAGACCTCAAATGGACTGTTCGCATCGGGTAAGCGAGGCAATTTCACATTTGCTCAAGAGGGTAGTTATACTGTTACCCTAACCGTCACGGCCGAAAACGGCCTCACAGATACGGATAGCGTCACAGTCACGGTTACTGAACGCC
>JAYQWI020001073.1:0-4886 GCA_035871815.2 Candidatus Parabeggiatoa communis | reverse complement strand
TTACTCTGATCCGAGATTATATGTTTATCATTTAGTCGCGGCTAAAAAGATGACTATTGGGTGGGTAATACGGGCACTTATGGCACACGGACGTGCTCAGTATCATCTGTGTCCACGAAATCTGATGCGATTTGGCATTGTCATAAATTGTCTGTGGCGTTTTGTAGAGTTGCCAAAAAATATTATCATCGTATTTTTCTCTCTTGTCTTTAAAAGAAATAGAAGCAAGCATCCTTATTTTCAAAACTATTTGTATGAAAGTCATCGATTTCGGGAAGGGTGTTGTGGCATGTTGGGTTTTCTTTATGAATGTGTGATAACGTCACTATCTACTCTGATTAGGCATAAGCCTGATAAAATGAGTCGTTAAAGCTTGTGGACTCCTTTCATCACGATTGTTTAGGAATACTAATAAAAGATATGAAAACAGGCCCCCAAAATATATTAGTCACTGGTGGTGCGGGATGATGAATGCTTTCCCTAGATTTCACCTTCATCAGTGCCAAGTAGAGACGCACGGCCGTGCGTCTCCACGGCCGTGCGTCTCTATCAATGCGACGAACGAGACTTTGCGCGAAGCAATAAGGTTGAAGAGGGTGATAACAAAGGTTGTGGCCCCTACATGTTCGCCCGTGTTCGCTACCTTCCTCGCAAAAATAAGCTATCTAACTCTTTCAAACTCATGGCCGTCCAAGTCGGCCTACCATGATTGCATTGATTACTCCGTTCTGTTTTTTCCATGTCGCGCAATAAGCCATTCATTTCACTGAGACTTAATTGTCTATGAGCGCGAACTGAGGTATGACAGGCTAAGGTGGCTAAAATTTCATACTGATTTTCTTGCAAACGGGGGCTGACACCAAAACGTAATAAATCGGCTAATACATCACGCACCAGTTGGGGCACATTTGCGTCAATTAACAGCGTGGGTACTTGACGCACAATCAAGGTTGTTGGGCCTGCACGGTTCAGATCAAATCCGATTTGATGAAATAATTCAATCTCTTGCTCTGCCATTTCGGCTTCTCGTTCACTGACCGAAACGGTGAGCGGTACCAGCAACACTTGAGCTGTCAAATTCTTTGTGTCCAAAGCCGATTTCAGGCGCTCATAGGTAATCCGCTCATGGGCCGCATGCATATCCACTAATACTAAACCGTCGGCATTTTCGGCCAGAATGTATACGCCATGTAATTGGGCTAACGCATACCCCAGTGGTGGGATTGGGGAAGCCGTCTTCTCATGATGAATCGGCTTCTCAAGGGCCTCTTCTGGGGGCAATAGCGGCGCTTGTAATGCTTCGTAAATCTGGTTAGTTTCTTGTATGCTCAGCCTTGATGAACGTTTATCGGGTGGAATAAATTTAATCTTTTTATGATCAATTGCGCCTTTTGTTGATTTCAGATTGGCTTGATACCGAAGCATCGTTCCGTTTTCAAGGGATGCGGTTTGATTGAATGTCTTCTCTTTTGAATGAGAGGAAGCGGGTGAAGTGGCTGGTGCATCAGTAACACGGCTAGGAGAAGTTTGGGCTAAGCATTTTTGCACGGCCGTTGTCAAAAACTGATGTACCAAAACACTTTCTGCAAAACGTACCTCATTCTTAGTCGGATGAACATTGACATCGACTTCACTTGCGTCAATCGTTAAATACAAGACGTAACTTGGATGGCGGCCGGAATACAAGACATCTTCATAAGCTTGACGTATGGCATGGCTAATCACTTTATCGCGAATCATGCGCCCATTGACAAAAAAATATTGCATATCCGGTTGGCTACGCGAATAAGTCGGCTGTGTAATCCAACCCCATAATTGCATTTCGCCATCGACTTCATTTAGCTTTAAAATGTGATCAACAAAGTCGGGGCCACATAACATAGCAACCCGTTGCAATTGCTCTTCTGCCGTTTGCGCTACCTTTAAAGCCATTAAGGTTTTGCGATTATGGGTCAATTTAAAACTGACTTCAAAACGACTTAAAGCTAAACGTTTAATCGTTTCATGCAAATGACCTAATTCTGTTTTCTCGGTGCGTAAAAACTTACGTCGTGCTGGCGTATTATAAAACAAGTCACGGATTTCAAGCGTGGTGCCAGTCGGGTGAGGTAGGGGTTCTGGGGCAATTGGGGTATCCGTTCCATCCAAACGGATGCAATACCCCATGTCTTCATTATAAAAACGCGAACTGAGTGTCAATCTGGAAATAGAAGCAATACTGGCAAGGGCCTCACCGCGGAAACCTAAACTCTTAATGCGTTCTAAATCATCCAAATCTTTGATTTTACTCGTAGAATGGCGATTTAAAGCCAACAACAATTCATTATGGCGGATACCAAACCCATTATCACGCACACGTATTAAAGCAATACCGCCTTGCTCAATTTCGACTTCAATGGTATTCGCTTTGGCATCTAAACTATTTTCTAATAATTCTTTCACAACCGAAGCAGGGCGTTCAACGACTTCACCGGCCGCAATTTGATTTGCAATCAATGAAGGTAATAGATGAATAGAAGGCATTTCTTGAAAATTCATTAGCATACTCGTTTGTCGTAATCGTTTTAGCGATTGTTTTCGCTCAATATGACTAAGGTAACTCCCAAATATAATAATATATCCGTTTGCTACTCTTCAATTATCGATAAAATGGGCTTGCGCGTGGAATTGCCCCTATATGAGGGTGGCATGTAGGGGCAATCCCTTGTGGTTGCCCCATTGGTGTGGTGGTTTATTAATTTTTTGAAGTTGCCTGACTAACTCATATTACGCACGATTGATAATTGAAAAAAAACGGATAACGGATAACGGATAATGAGTAATTGGTAATTGATAGTTCCTACAAACCAATAGAGGTATTATTATGGTGGGATCGTTGTTGGTATGAATTTGAGATCAAACTGAACATGATAGCGTCTTTTTCCCACCCGAAAGCATTGATGTCTTTTTAACAATCGTTTTGAAAGTTTGTCGCATCCAATCAACTTTGGCAACGAATTGATTGATTTTTAATACCTGCATTGCTTTATAGGGTTGACTGACTTATTCGACATGAACCATTCCCCATTAACAAATGAGTTTTGCAAAAGGCTTAATTGATAAATGATAACTGATAAATGATAACTGATAACTGATAACTGATAACTGATAACTGATAACTGACCATGAATACACTCTTAGTTATTGATGATCAACCTGACAATGTGAAAATATTGCTTAAATTCTTAAGTCGTCGTGGCTTTAAAGTGCTGATTGCTGAGAATGGTGTTGATGGTATTAATATGGCAGAGCTTATCTTGCCCGATTTGATACTGTTAGATATCGCTATGCCTAAGATGGATGGTTTTGAAGCTTGTCAAGTACTTAAAAATAACGACAAAACGAAAAACATTCCAATCATTTTTATGAGCGCACGGACTGATATCGTTGATAAACTCAAAAGTTTTGACTTAGGCGCTGCCGATTACATCACAAAACCACTGGAGCTTGAAGAAGTGTTGGCGCGTGTCAACACCCAATTGAGATTACATCAATTGCAATTGCAATTGCTTGAAAAAAATCAGCTGCTACAATCCGAAATAAAGTACCGCAAACGAGCGGAAGAATCCTTGCAGACAGAACGAAATGCATTAGGAGAGGCGAATGCTCAACTGACTCGTGTTGCTCAACTGAAAGATGAATTTCTGGCTAATATGAGCCACGAATTACGCTCACCTTTAAATTCGATTTTGGGGATTTCTGAAACCTTCCAAGATCAAATTTATGGGCCCCTCAACGAGAAGCAATACTACTTGATGCAAACCCTAGAAGAGAGTGGGCGTTACTTATTAAAGTTGATTAACGATATTCTTGATTTATCCAAAATTGAAGCGGACAAAATAACCTTAGATATTAATACGGTTAGTGTCATTAAGGTTTGCCAAGCCAGCTTACGTATGATTAAAGAAGCCGCTTATAAAAAGCGGCTTCGGCTTTCCAATACCTTAGATTCCACAGTCGAGACGATTCAAGCTGACGAGCGTCGCTTGATGCAAATTCTGGTTAATTTGTTGAGCAATGCGGTTAAGTTTACGCCAGAGGGTGGTTCAATTCAATTAATTGTTCAGGGTAATCGTGAACAGAATGTGCTTTACTTTAGTGTTGAGGATACGGGTATCGGTATTGCACCTGAACAGATGAAAAACATCTTTGAACCTTTTGTGCAAATAGAGGGTAGTCTCAATAGAGAACAAGAAGGTACGGGATTAGGTTTATCTTTAGTGTATCGTTTGACAGAAATGCACGGTGGTAGCGTTTCTATCGAAAGTGAGGTAGGGCAAGGTAGTTGCTTTACCCTTTCCTTGCCTTGGCAACCTTTGAAACCGGGTGTATCCCGTTTTGAAGCTGAGCAAATAGCGCCTGAACCGGAGTTGAAAAAGGCCGTTTTTGACAAGCTTCATACCTCTGCGGTGATTTTATTAGCAGAGGATCAAGAAAGCAGTATTATGCTTCTATTCGACTATCTCACGATGCAGGGCTACAAAATACTCATTGCACGAGATGGCGTTGAAGCCATTGAACAAACTCAAGCTAACCATCCCAATCTGATCTTGATGGATATTCAGATGCCAGTCATGAGTGGACTGGATGCCATCCGAGAAATTCGGGCCGATCCAGACATTGCTGAGATTCCTATTATTGCGCTTACCGCGCTTGCCATGCAGGGTGACAAAGAACGTTGTTTGCAAGCTGGCGCGAATGATTATTTGAGTAAACCGGTGAATTTGAAAGAGCTACTTGCTACGATTGAAGCGATATTGTCAGTCTAAAAAACGGATGTATTGATAAGTTCAGTGATTAAAATCTTAACCAAAACACAGCAGAGAATTGACAATGAATACTCTACT
>JAYQWI020001072.1:0-14821 GCA_035871815.2 Candidatus Parabeggiatoa communis | reverse complement strand
TAAACAAAGACATGTTCTATGGATTGTGTCAAATGGCTGCTACTTTAATTAAGCAAGCTAAGACGTTGTCGGATCATATAACAACTCATAATTGAGAATCTTGAAACTGTCATGACGCTTTTTTAAGCAAAGTGTGAAGTTTCGACAACGCCTTAGAAAGATTTAAATATTTTGATAACGGTTCATTGATAACTGATAACTGATAACTGATAACTGATAACTGATAACTGATATGATGGAATAAACTATGAAAAACAATAGTTACCGAATCCTAAGCCTTCTCCTACTACTGTTCTGCCTCACCCCCCTGTTCAATTTCGTCTTAGCCGATACCGTTGGACCAATCCGTTCCATGCCAGCGCAAGAGTTTGGACATGATGGTCGGGTTCTATCAATGGCCTTCTCAGCAAAAGGCCGTTACGTGCTGTCGGGTTCTTCGGATAATACGCTGAAGCTCTGGGCGGTGGACAGCGGAACAGAAATGCGTACATTTTCAGGGCATACTGGTGCTGTGAACTCAGTGGCTTTCTCCTCCAACGGCCGTTACGCACTGTCGGGTTCTGAGGATAACACGCTGAAGCTCTGGGATGTGGACAGTGGAATTGAAATACGTACCTTTTCAGGGCATACTGGCACTGTGAAATCAGTGGCTTTCTCCCCCAACGGCGATTACGCGCTGTCGGGTTCTTCGGATGAAACCATGAAGCTATGGGCAGTGGACAGCGGGGAAGAGATACACAGCTTTTCTGTGTATAGTCGTGTTTCGTCAGTGGCCATCTCACCCGATGGTCGTTACGCGTTGTCAGGTGATTATGATGACGTACTAAAACTTTGGGAAGTGGATAGTGGTAAATATATACGCACCTTTTCCGGACATACCGATACTATTAAAACAGTGGCCTTCTCCACCAATGGCCTTAACGTGCTATCTGCTTCTGAGGATGGCACGCTAAAGCGATGGGCGTTGGATAGTGGAGAAGAAATACAGACTTTTGATGTGCATATCGGTGGTGAAATTTGGTCATTGGCATTCTCCCCAGACGGCCGTTACGCGTTGTCTGGCTCTTTTAATGATAGAACTCTGAAGCTATGGTCGGCGGAGAGCGGGCAAGAAATACGCACTTTTTCAAAGGATAAAAATCGGTTTTGGTCAGTGGCCTTATCACCCGATGGCCGTTACGCGCTGTCGGGTACTTCAATCGTGAAACTCTGGGCGGTGGACAGTGGGAAAGAGATTCGCACTTTTCAAAACTATTCGCACGATATTAGGGATATTGCTATCTCTCCCGATGGTAGTTACGCACTGTCTGGTTCTTCGGATAACACACTGAAGCTCTGGGCAGTGGACAGCGGAACTGAAATACGCACCTTTTCAGGGCATACCCAGGATGTTGTGTCAGTAGCCTTCTCACCCGACGGCCGTTACGCGCTATCGGGTTCTGATGATAAGACGCTGAAGCTCTGGGCGGTAGACAGCGGGGAAGAGATACACACTTTTTCTTCAGGGGATATTGAGGTTGTTATGTCAGTGGCTTTCTCACCCAATGGCCTTTATGTGTTGTCGGCTTCTAATAATATGCTGAAGCGTTGGGCGGTGGATAGTGGGGAAGAGATACACAGCATTTCCGCGCCGGACTTTATTTACTCAGTGGCCATCTCCCCTGATAGCCGTTACGCATTGTCCGCTGCTGATAAGACACTGACGCTCTGGGCATTGGAGAGTGGAGAAGAGATTCGCACCTTTTCTGGGCATACTGATACTGTTAGATCAGTGGTTTTCTCACCCGATGACCGTTACGCGTTGTCGGGTTCTTCGGATGACACGCTAAAGCTCTGGGCAGTGGAGAGTGGAGAAGATATTCGCACCTTTTCTGGGCATACTGATGAGGTTCGGTCAGTGGCATTATCAGCAGATGGCCGTTATGCTCTTTCAGGTTCTTATGATACAACGATGAAGCTTTGGGCTGTGGACAGTGGGACAGAAATACGCACCTTTTCTGGGCATACCTCTGCTGTTAACTCAGTGGCCTTATCACCTGATGGCCGTTATGCATTTTCGGGGAGTTCGGATAAAACTTTGAAGATGTGGGAAACGGGGGTTCGCATTAACCCGCCTCCGCAAGCACATTTTAGCTTAACGCCAAATAGTGGGGTGGCACCGTTGCAGGTTCATGTCGATGCGGGTGCCTCCAGTGATAATAGCGGTATTGTGAACTATCAATGGGCGGTTTCTGATGGACAAGTGACCAGTGGGATGACGGCTGATTTGAGTTTTTCAGCAGCGGGGAGTTATAGCATAACGTTGACAGTTAGCGATAATGACGGCGCGACGGCAAGCAGTACTCAAACGGTCACGGTAACAGCGCCGAAGCCGAGTGAAGAAAAGACGGGTAGCGGGCCCGTGGCCCAGATCGAATTTGTCGGCTTAGAAGAGTTTTACAAAGTGGGGGAAACGGTGGTGATGAAATTAGTTGAAACCGTCAACCGAGACAAATATACCCGTGTTGATTTATGGATGGCGGTGGAACTGCCAAAGACGATGGATGGCGGTTTGCTATTTAAAACAGATATGCCATTGAACCCTTGGACTCCAAACCAGAGTGCCTATAAACCCTCTATAGAAAATACGGAAACCAGTCACTATATCTTTGATTTTGAAGTGCCTGAAGGTATGGGTGGCGATTACACCCTTTATGCGGTTTATGTGAAAGAGGGGGAAAATCCGGTTACGAATGGCCTTTCTCATCGTTCTAATTTGGCCATTAAGCAGATTACGTTGGCTAATCGGAAAGAATGAGCCTTTGAAAGTGATTGATAGAACGCTGATTATCAGTCGAATCAGTGTTCTAAGTACTGAACCATAAATTTTGAGGTATTTTAATAGAAGCAATGTTTATTTGTAATTAGAGATGCTTCGCGTCTCTTTGCGGTAAAATACCTGTTTATTTGTGGTTCAGTACTTATATATTGATAGAACCTTGATTAGACTGATTCAACTGATTAACACTGATTAAAATTATGGAAAATAGACCTATTGAATTTGATTTTCCCATCATACTGGCTAATCAAATCGGCCTGAAACTTTAGTTTGATAGTTCAAACTTCGTTCCGAGCTTCGCTCGATCAACTTGAGTTTGAATTGCAATCTGACAAACTAATTGCAAACTAAAGTTTGCACTCCAACAACTCTCTACTATTTCTTCGTTTCCAGTTCAGCTTCTAACACTTTGATTCGTTCTTGAGTCATGTTGGCTTTCTCTTTGATCTGGGAAACCGCTTCTTGTAGCTCATTTTTGAGGCCGTTTACTAAGAATACGGCGTTGGCATTACGAAATTCAATCCACAAAGCTTGCGCTTTTTTCAATTTCGCTTGCCCTTCAGTATCTCGTTTAGCATAGAGTTTCCGATAAACCCGCTCAAGTTCTGCTTCAGCAGCCGCCATTTCTTTCGTATAAGCGATATGTTGACAGGCTAATTGTTTTGCTGTTGAGGCCGATTGGCATTCTGATTTTTTATGCCATGCTTGCAAGAAATCGGGATCGTAGATTTCTAGCAATGCGTTGATGCCTTGGAAAAAAGCCGCTTCTGTGCCGTCTGTGACACGTCGAATCCAAAATAAAACAGCCTGTTTCACTATCGAACCGTCGTAGTCTTCTTCATACAGCCCGGCAAAATGATAGTACTCTGCACCATAATCAAATTCTTCTGAAAATCCTTGCGTTTTCAGAATCCGCACGTAAGCCTGTTGTTCCTGTCTGAGATAATCAGGATTGGATAACAGGTGTTCATGAACAACATAATGCGTTCTCGCCGTTTGTTTAACGTAGTTGTTGTAAAAGAATTTAAACAACTGTGTGAAACCTGGCGCTTGAGTGGCTGGCAGGAGCTTTTCCTTAAGCCAAATCACAAAATCCTTGTTGTAATGACCAAAACTATATTGGTTATTCAGTTCAAGCTGGGTTTTGGTGTGTGGCCCTTGAAGGAATACCGGTAAACCTGAAAGGGTTTGTAGCGTTTGATAATCCAAATACGCTTGGGCCATGCAGTAAAACGTGATCACATCAGAGTAATAATAATACTCCAAGCATTCCTGTTCCGTTTTCTGTGGATTTTGCCAGAAATGGGTTAGGGCTGCGATGTCTTTATCTGATGCATTCACAGCCGGTGTTAGGGAGAGGCTTAGAAATACCGCTCCCGTGAGTGTTGCTAGTTTATTTGTCTTCATCTGTTTAACTTCCAACTTGTAATAGCTGTAGGTGAACAAGCGAACGGTACATCAATCAGATTTGTCCTAAAAAGGACACGTCCTTTTTTGAGGGGGCAAATAATATGCCAATATAGAATTTTTAGGAGAGCAAGCGGGTGTTCTAAACTCGAAAAATATCCACATCTTGAAGCACGCTTGCCCACCATCCACCCTCAAAAAAAGGGAATGGTGGAGTAAGTGGGTGATGGTGTGTGAGGAAATCTCTTAAATCAAAGCACCCGCTTGCTCACCCTACAAACGCGCACGTTTGCCCAATGCCAAGAGCAACATTATACTCCCTATTCCCCCCAAAAAAAGGCCTAACCACAAGAGATTAAAATTCAAAAAGACTATTGTTTTTAACGAGATAATAATGCTAGAACAGATGATTAAAGTGCAGCCTATTAATATCAGCGCGATACGTTCGTGCCATTGCTGCATGTCGTTTTTGATATGGCTTAATTCAGTGTCAATACGTTTAATGTGTTCGGCTTGTGCTTGTCGTTGAACGAGGGTTTCATGTATCAGCGTGGGCAATTCGGGTAGATTTTCGGCCCAGTAAGGTAAGTTAGAACGGATGCCTTTGAGAAAGGCGCGTAAACCGACTCGTTCATCCATCCATCGTTCTAAAAACGGTTTGGCGGTTTGCCATAAATCTAATTCGGGATAGAGTTGCCGCCCGATACCTTCTATATTTAATAATGTTTTTTGGAGTAAAACTAATTGCGGTTGTACTTCCATGTGAAAACGTCGCGCTGTTTGAAACAGGCGCAATAAGACTATCCCAAAAGAGATTTCTTTCAAGGGCTTATCAAAAATAGGTTCACAAACGCTACGGATAGCCCCTTCAAATTCTTCTACCCGTGTACCGGCGGGTACCCATTCTGAATGCACATGTAATTCGGCTACTTTTTGATAATCACGGCGAAAAAAGGCGATAAAGTTGGCAGCTAAATAATGTTGATCTTCTTTACTCAGGGTGCCCATGATGCCAAAGTCTACGGCAATATAATTCGGGCGGTAGGCATTGCGTGCATCGACAAAAATATTGCCCGGGTGCATGTCAGCATGAAAAAAGTTGTCTCTGAAAACTTGGGTGAAAAAAATTTCAACACCTGCCTCGGCGAGATGTTTTAAATTCACACCTTGATGTTTTAAAGTCTCTACTTCATTGATGGAGATACCGCTGATACGTTCCATCACCATGATATTGGGCCGTGTATAATCCCATTCTATTTCAGGGATATAGAGTAAATCAGAGTTTTTAAAATTGCGTCTGAGTTGGGCGGCATTGGCCGCTTCTCGTACTAAATCCAGTTCGTCGAAAAGCGTTTTTTCAAATTCGGCGACGACTTCTAACGGGCGTAGGCGGCGGCCATCTTCCCAATACCGGTTAGCCAGTTGTGCAAATAAGTAAAGCAATTCAATGTCTTTACGAATGAGGCCTTGAATACCGGGCCGGAGTACTTTGACAACGACTTCGCGCCCGTTATGCAAACGCGCGGCATGAACTTGGGCAATGGAAGCGGCGGCAGTTGGCTTATTGTCAAACTCGGCAAAGACTTCATCCACGGGACGGCCGTAGGTTTGTTCTATAATTTTCTTAACTTCTTCGCAAGAAAACGGTGCAACGTGATCTTGTAATTCGCTCAATTCTAAGGCGATGTCATCGGGCAATAAATCGCGGCGGGTGGAGAGAATTTGACCAAATTTGACAAAAATGGGCCCCAGAGCTTCTAAGGCAAAACGAATTCGCATACCGCGCGTGAGATCTTTAGAGCGTAGCCAGTACCCAGGTGTCAAATAGGCAAATAAGCGTAGTGGACGAAAAAGTTTTGTTGAGAGGAGTAATTCATCAAGCCCGTAACGTACAATGACGCGGTAAATGGTGAATAAACGTATGATTTGCCTGATCAATCTCATAATAATCGTTGTACCCGTTGTTCTAAACGTTCAACATCATCACGCAATGTCTCTACCATTTTGAAAAAATCTTCGATTTCTGCGCGACTGGGTAGATGACGCACTTTATCTTGCAGGTATTCGCTGCTGTTGTTTTGTAATGCATTAAGACGTTCAGTGGTGTAGTTTTGGCTTTCTCGAAACAGCGTTCCGAATTTGTGCGCCGGCACTTCCCCTAGCCATTGCGCGATTTGTTCTTCCCAGTCAATATCTAATCCTTTGAGCATCAGCAGTAATTCTTGAGCAATATTCATTTCTCCACTGACTGTCACATCGGGTGTATTTGAGAACGTCGCGTCGTGTTGTAGCAGTAAGCGTAACAGGGTAAAAGGGGCCCCTTTGATGCGAACATCCACTTCACCTTCATAATCATTGAGTATAATAATACCTTGATTATCAGGAAATAAAGTGAAATTGAAATCAATGCCGCTGATTTCAATGCGGATAATTTTACCAGCGAATGTCGTTAAAGCGTGTAAGCTGGTTGGATCTAAACGCAGTGCTTGATTAATCAGCGTTTCTAAAGTGGTTACGAAGATTTGATTTAGCAACGGTAGTATTTCTCGGGTTGAGTTATCAGTTATCAGTTATCAGTTATCAGTTATCAGTTCCACGCTAAAGTTTTTGCGCGCAAAAACTTTAGCGTGGAAATCAGTTATCAAAGCATTGATATCCACTATCTTACAAGGCCAACCGATTTAATCTGACAAACTATATATTATTGATAGAACACTGATTAAAAAATCAGTGTTGATCATGACAATCAGCATTTCACGCTAAAGTTTAGCTTCACGAAACTTTAGCCTGAAATCGTGAACCTTCGGTGTGCTACGCTAAATATCAGCGTTCTATTAAAATTATAATAAACTTTCTTGAAGTTGAGATAAAGGAACGGTAGCTTCATCATGAATGATCACAACGGTACCCGCAATTTTATCATGCCAACCTTGTTTGCGTTTATCTAACATTATCCAGAGAAACCCTAAACCAAAGGGCAGTGCTGAAACAATATAGCCTAAATAACGTAATATGGCTTGTTTAAAATCAATCTGCTTACCAGTACGGGCATCGACAATTTCGCAATCTAATAACATTTTGCCTGGTGTGCCACTGTATTTTATCCAAAACCATAAAATGAGCAAAGCGGGTAGGAGCTCTTGAACTAAAAAGTTTCTTAAATCAAAGTCTTCTAATGAAGTCATTGGGTTCATGCTGTTTTGTAAATCCGTGCATTCTGAACCACCACAAATAAAGTAGGATAAAAATAACACTAAAGGCCCCATCCATAGCCAATCTATCCAGAATGCGAAAGCACGTCGCCAAAATCCGGCATATTCTGTCAGAACAGTTATCACAGTTTATATCCTCTATGCAGCGCGACAATGCCACCACTTAAATTATGATAATCGCAGCGGTCAAAACCAATACGTTGCATCATTTCAAGTAAAGTGTCTTGATTAGGATGCATACGAATGGATTCAGCCAGATAACGATAGCTTTCAGCATCTTTGGCCAAAAGCTTACCTAACAGTGGCAAGACTTTAAAAGAGTAGGCATTGTACAACGGTTTTAACGGACTAATCTTGAGTTCTGAAAATTCCAATATCAAGACTCGACCACCCGGTTTTAAGACTCGTAACATTGAAGCGAGTGCAGCTTCTTTATTGGTGACATTGCGTAGGCCAAAGGCTATGCTGATGATATCAAAAGTATTATCGGCAAAGGGTAGAAATTCAGCATTGACTTGAGCATAGTTCACTAACACGCCTTTATTCAGCAAACGTTCCCTGCCAACTTGTAACATGGCGGCATTGATATCGGCCAAAACAACTTGCCCTTGAGAACCGACTTGTTTAGCAAACTTAGCGGCCAAATCGCCGGTACCGCCCGCTAAATCCAGAACACGTTGTCCGGGCCGTACCCCGGATAGTTCAATGGTAAAGCGTTTCCAAAGACGGTGTATGCCACAAGACATTAAATCATTCATTAAATCATAACGGGTTGCGACGGAATCAAATACTTCAGCAACGCGGCGAACTTTTTCTTTTACAGGAACTTGTTTATAACCAAAATGTGTATTTTCTTCAGCATTCATGGGATAAAATCCTTTTCTTAAGTTTTCATTTTAATCAACAGGGTAGTGCTGCAATGTGGGTGATATGATATCTGTTCAGAAAAATAATTGGAGGACGATAACAAGGGTTCGCCCCTACGAACACACCCACATTGCCCTGCCTTTTCCCTTTTCTTACTTAGCCGCCGTTCGTTGGCGCTCGTTTTTGCCCTGCTTTTTCCATATTATCCAGATACGTCTGCCATAATTTATCGTGGTTTTTACCAAGATAATACAACCAATCCCAAGAATAAATACCGGTGTTATGATCATCATCAAAGTGCAAGATTACCGCGTAATTGCCAACCTGTTCAATTTTTTCGATATTCACATCGCCCTTGCCAACTTGCAACACTTCCTCACCTGGCCCATGTCCACGCACTTCGGCCGAGGGGGAATAAACTCGTAAATATTCGCAGGTTAATTCAAAATGTTCGCCATCATCAAAAGTCAGTTCTAAAAGGCGGGATTTTTGATGTAACTGAATTTCAGTGGGAATCGGATTGTCTTTTGTCATGATTTTTCTCAGAGGTAGGGTAGGCAAGCTATTGCCGTTTATATTGCTCAATTTTGAGATGTCGGGTGGGCAAGTGCTTGCCCACCGTTCAAATTGCTTTGAGGATTAAAGAATATATTGACTCAAATCATCATTACTGACTAACTCATTAAGATGCTCATTAACGTAATCAACATCAATCGTTACGCTTTCTCCGCTTTGTTCAGGCGCATCAAAAGACACGACTTCGAGTAAACGTTCCAACACCGTATGCAGTCGTCTGGCTCCGATGTTTTCAGTCCGTTCATTGACTTGCCAAGCCATTTCAGCAATACGTTTAATACTGTCATCCGTGAAATCAAGAGCTAAGCCTTCTGTTTCCATCAAGGCCATGTATTGTTCTGTCAAAGACGCATCGGGTTCCGTCAAAATGCGGACAAAATCAGCCACATTCAGCGCATTTAATTCCACACGAATAGGCAACCTACCTTGTAATTCTGGAATTAAATCAGACGGTTTCGATAAATGAAACGCCCCTGATGCAATAAATAAAATATGGTCCGTTTTAACCATCCCATTTCGTGTGCTGACAGTGCAACCTTCAACCAGTGGCAATAAATCACGTTGCACACCTTCACGCGACACATCGGCACCGAGTGTTTCAGAACGTTTCGTCACTTTGTCGATTTCGTCTAAAAACACAATCCCATTTTGTTCAACACGTTCCATCGCTTGCGCTTTCAAATCGTCTTCATTAACCAATCGAGAGGCTTCTTCTTCATGTAGCAGTTTTATCGCCTCTTTAATACGCAATTTACGGGTTTTAGTCCGTCCCCCCGATATATTTTGAAACATGCTTTGCAACTGGCTGGTCATTTCTTCCATGCCCGGTGGGGCCATGATTTCGACACCAATACGATTTTCATTCAGTTCAATTTCAATTTCCCGATCATCAAGCTTGCCTTCACGCAACATTTTTCTAAACTTTTGCCGCGTTGAAGAAGAACTGGGATTTTCTTCAAAATTCTGTTCAAAGCGATTACTGCTTCGGGGTGGCGGTAACAAAGCATCCAATATCCGCTCCTCAGTGGCATCCATTGCCTGAGTTTTAACTTCACTCATGGCCTCTTCGCGGGTCATTTTGATTGCCATATCGACTAAATCGCGGATGATTGACTCCACATCGCGGCCGACATAACCGACTTCCGTAAATTTTGTGGCCTCCACTTTAATAAAGGGGGCTTTTGCCAACTTGGCTAAACGTCGGGCAATTTCTGTTTTTCCGACACCCGTTGGCCCGATCATCAGAATGTTTTTCGGGGTAATTTCATTGCGTAAAGTCGGTTCCACTTGCATACGCCGCCAACGGTTACGCAGTGCAATCGCGACAGCCCGTTTTGCGGCCGATTGACCGATAATGTGCTTATCTAATTCAGCAACAATTTGTTTGGGAGTCATTTCACTCATAGTTCTTACAGCACCTCAGGTCGAAACGGTTGCCAAGGTTTCAATGATTAAATTATGGTTAGTATAAATACAGATATCGGCAGCAATATGCAATGCCTTTTCAACAATTTCCGTGGCACTTAAGGTGCTGTTGTCTAGCAAAGCCCGTGCGGCTGACTGGGCATAAGGCCCACCTGAGCCGATTGCCATCAAACTGTCTTCTGGCTCTACGACATCACCATTGCCAGTAATAATCAAGGAAGCCGTATGATCAGCTATGATAAGCATGGCTTCCAAGCGTCGTAACATACGATCAGTGCGCCAATCTTTTGCCAATTCAACAGCAGATCGGGTTAAATGACCTTGGTGTTTTTCGAGTTTGCCTTCAAAACGTTCAAATAAAGTAAAAGCATCCGCTGTGGCACCGGCAAAACCGGCAATAACCTTATCGTGATACAATCGCCGCACCTTACGGGTATTGTGTTTCATTATAGTGTTTCCAAAGGAAACTTGTCCATCGCCGCCTATAACCACTTTGTCATCACGGCGTACCGATAAAATGGTGGTCCCGATAAATTGTTCCACGGTTCTTAAATCCTTAACATTTTTCGATTTGATAATCTATTAAAAACAATCTGGAGATGAACCCAAACTTCGGCTCGAAGCTACGCGAGACATCGTTGTACTCTCAGTATAAACTCAATGATAAACAAAACATTCGCCAATTGCGAAGTCAAGATGCCGCGTGTGGCGAATCAAAAAAAATAGTTTAAATCAATTTGTTATAAAATGTCTTCATATCGACTATAAATCAGTGAGCTCAAAGCGTTTCGCAAATTGCAATTTTTGAGGCTCCAGAGCCTAATGCTTAATTTAATAATAATTAATAATCCATAATTAATAATAAATATTTCAGATTGCAGTCACATTCTATAAGTATTTGCCTTCCCGGCTTGAGTTTATTTGGGTAACAATCGCCCATCTCCCCCAGGGTGAATATTGAACAATTATTTAAAAATTATACACGATTTATTGTCTAAACCGTGAATCAAGCTCGCATACAAACGTTCAGAAAAATCATGTCAAAACAGCCTAAGGGCAAATACGCCGGTTTGCCACCCCTATAAGATGTAAGGGCGAACCTGCCTGTTCGCCTTGGCTACAAACGTTGTCAATTATATATTCTAAATTAAGAATTATGCTATATGGTTTTTCGGATAATGATTTTCAATGTTGAATTGACACGGATATTAAAAATGAGCTAGCGCCTACACATTAATTTTAATTATTATCATGACTCAGTTGATTGCGATACTAGAAGACGATGAGAGGCGCACTCAAGCAATGCGTCTTATTCTCAAACAAAAACAACCTGAATGCTTACAAGCGTTTTTTGATAATGCGCCTGAGATGATCGCATGGTTGAAAAATAATCTGTCTTCAGTCACGCTGATATCATTAGATCACGATTTGGGGCCAAATCGTGATAAAAAAGGTGAAGTCTTTGATCCGGGGATTGGTAGAGAAGTGGTTGATTTTCTGGTGTCTCAAAGGCCGACTTGTCCTGTCATTATTCATACGACCAACCCACAAGGGGGTGAAGGAATGAAATGGGCCCTTGAAGAGGGGGGTTGGCAGCACGAAACGGTGATACCGTTTCAAGATATTGAATGGATTGAAGGATTATGGATTAGAAAAGTACTTGAACTTGGAAAGGGGGAAGGGGAAGGTGTGTAGGGGCGAACCTGCGTGTTCGCCCAAATCGGCGCGTTGGCCTCAAACAAAAATCAACGCTTTTCAAATAACGCTTTAAATCTTAAAGTTTCGTAGGGGCGAAGCATCGACCAAAACAATCAGGGTTTACCCCATTCTGGCCTATCAAAATCGGGGCCTCTGTCACGATCACGAGGCGGGGGTGGCCGACGACGAGTGGCTTCTGATAAGCGTTGCCTATCTTCCTCATTTAATTGACTGGCTATATCAATTAAGAGCTGCTGCATCATTTGACCGCCTTTTTGCTTTTCTTGCTCTAGCCTCGCTAAGCCTTCTGACAACACTTCTACATTAAAATCAGCAGCCGTTAATTGTTCATGTACTTCACGGCGAGCGGCTCTCATAGCACGAATTTGAGGTTTCATCTGTTGACGATGTGCTTGTATCAAAGGGCGAACTTTTTCTCGGCTGGCTTCAGGTAAAGATTCAAGAATCCAACGAGGCCCGCGTGGCATGGGGGGAGGGTGGAAGAATTTAGTATCAGAAACCTGACCGAAATATTTGCCAACAACGATACCCCCAAAAAAGAGATTGAGTGCCAGTGAACTGAGCAATACGATAGCGAGGAGGCGTTGTTTACCATTCATAACACTTACTCCATTGGCGCTAAAGCCAATAAACTGACTTCCTCTTGAAATAACATATTCTCATCCTCTGAAACGGCATTCAAATTCAAACCAATGGATAGCCCCAATAATAAGGGCACCATCGTAGCCACGGCTGGACGAAAAAAATGTTCGCGGGGTGTCGTACCAATAAGCAACTGGATTAACCATTGCCAAGCATCTTGAGATTGCGAAGTGACACGGTGTGCTTGAGCCATAATGCGTTTTTTCAAGGCCGCGGATGAGGGCGCTTTGGGAACACTATCCAATAAAGTGTCTAATGTTAAAGCGGATTGTTGTAGACGACGGGCTTCCACCGATTCATCAAGTAATTTAAGGGCATCGGCACGTTCTTCAGTAGGCCACCGCTTAGCATCAGCACCATAAGCCTCTACCAAGTCTGAAAACCGTTTTATCGTCATCGTGGTTTTATAAATATGATTATATTGATTCATTAGAATTCTCCCAACAGTTCAGCCGATTGTGCTTGAAGTATTTTTTTGAGTTTGCGTCGCCCCCTGGCCATCAGTGATTCTAAGGCTGATACGCTGATATCTAAGGCTTCAGCCGCTTCACGGTTGCTCATGCCTTGATAATGACACAGAATAATGGCACTACGTTGACTTTCGGGGAGTTGTTGCAATGCAGCTTGAACTTGAACAGCGACTTCCTCTTGTTGTCGGAAATCGGCAGGTTGATGGGGATCGATCAGTTCCACCTCGGTTAGATCAACCGTTTTTCCCTTATGACGACGGTGGAAATCAATGCAGAGATTATGGGCAATGCTGTGCAGCCAAGTTGACACTTTAGCTTGTTTGGGTCGCCACAAAGACGCTTTGTTCCAAACGCGCAGGAAGGTATCTTGAACAATATCATCTGCATCAGCAGGGTTGCCCAACATACGCTGGACAAACCCGTGTAATGGCTCCAGATGTCTATCGACTAACGTGGCAAAGGCTTGATGATCGCCGGAACTGATTTGCTGCATAAGCCTTTCATCAGATGTGTTTATCACTCAGTTATCCTCTGCAATCACCCATTGCCACGTTGTTGTTTAGCCTCTAGGCCTAATAACGGCGGCGAGTGGGTTGTTGACTTAACTCTTCCTTCGTGATGACACCATCATTATTGGCATCGAATTTATCAAACAAGGGTATATTCGCAGTCAATTCATCAAGGGAAATTTGCCCATCTTGGTTATTATCAAGGCGATTAAAATGATTTCCCTTACCTTGCCGTCCCTTGCCCTTACCTTGCTGTCCAGCATCCATACCGCCTTGCCCTCTGGCACCCATCATACCACCTTGCCGTCCAGCATCCATACCGCCTTGCCCTCCGGCACCCATCATACCACCTTGCCGTTCAACGCCCATGCCCTGCTCTCTAGCTGGCCGTTTACCGCGTCTGGTTTCTGCCACGGCATCTTGATCATTCTGTTCAGCAGAATCGGATTGTGGAGGCTGAGGCTTTTTGGGCGCGGCTGCGACAAATTCAGGCTGACTCAAGACACCATCCCCATCAGTATCTGCCGCATTAAAGGCCTCATCTAAACGCTGCTGCCTTCTTTCTTCCCGTTTCTGGGTTCTGTAGGCTTCAAATTCCTCTTGGCTCACCAACTCATTCTGATCGGCATCCATTTCCTGAAAGTGAGCAACACGCTGAGATTGTACTTCGTCTAACGTGATCTGTCCATCTTGATTAAGATCAAACCGCGTCATCAATCTATCTATCCGAGCTTCTTGTCTGTCGGTATCACTAGCATATCCGGCTCCAAATCCGAAACCACAGCCCTTAGCAAGTGTGACGTTAGCGGCAAGACTGAGTGCAATGGCAGTTGAGAGTGTGACAATCGTTTTCATGATTCTAATCCTCAGTGAAAAATTCAATTAAGTGAGTTGCGTAATGCGTTGTTATCAGGTTAAACGTGAGTCAAATATTTTTCTGTCGCTGATGATGAAAAAATTTTAACAACATCGCATCAGTCTATTAAATGCTTGTTACTACTCAAATTTTTAATCATTTAATAAATAATTGACCCTTTAACTCAAAAGTTCAACCAAGCAACGCTTTGTTATCTGCTTAAACGTTAATCAAATATTTTCCTGTCGCACGTTTTTAATAAAATTTTTAACCGCCTCAAATAAACATATTAAAATAATGTTTTCGTAGAGACGCGATGC
>JAYQWI020001071.1:0-3029 GCA_035871815.2 Candidatus Parabeggiatoa communis | reverse complement strand
CTTAACCACTGTAGCATAACATACCGTACAGTTCGCGCTGTCACGCGATCCATTGATTGATGTCATTTTATCCCACACGTTCTCCTGTTACCGGACTCCACTTCGCCTGTTTACCTTGTGGATGCCAAGGCTCTCGATATTCAGGTGGTTTGGCTTGCCATTGGGCAGGTTTGACCGCACGCACACAGATCAGCACTGGATAATGAGCATCTTGATTTGCCAGTTCATTTTTTGTCAGTTCTTCAGCAGGCATGTTCATCTGATATGCGATGTGCGTAAACAGATTACCATAAGTTTCCAATGTATAGTCCGTGTCTATTAACCCAACTCGGCGCAGCAAATTATCAACTCCAATGGGTGTAAACCGGTGATACAAAAACATCGGCACACCTGTTCCCATATCTAAACCGTCGGGAAAATAATAGTCCTCACAAGAAAAGTTAATTAGCAGCACCCCGCCCGGCTTTAAGAGGCGCAAAGAGTGATAAAGTGCCGCCTCTGTATCATAGATAACGTGCATGCTGAACTGATTGACAAAGCAATCATAAATATATGCCGGCACATGATCTGCCCGGCTCAAATCGCCGACAATCTTCACTTCTGGACTGTGTGCCAAGACATCTATGGCATCAGCCTGTGTCAATGCTTGCCCACCAAAGCGGCGGATTGTCGTTGTTGTCCCAATTTCAAGCCCTCGCCCTCGAATATCGGCTTGATGTTTATGGAGATATTGATCCCAATAGTAGCGCACAATTGCTGTACCGCGCAATTTGCCATTGCCCAATGGATGCAGGCTGCGAAATTGAGCTGCACGCAAATAGCGAATTGGTAAAGTTTTATAGATTGCCCAATAAAGGTATTTAAATACCTTTTTGATACTATACTTCATATTATTCATAAGTTGGCACTTTTCCTGTTTGAATCCACTCCAAAATTTGTTGCACGCGCTTGTCAACCGTATGGAATTGCCGAATGCGGCGACGTGCGTTCTCCGTAATTTTTTGTGCAAAAACAGCATCCGACTGTAAATGCTGAATATGATCTGCCAGTTCATCTGGCGTATTGAAGAGCAAAATATCTTTCCCATCTTCAAACATCGCTTTATTGCGCGGTCGATTTGGAATTTCCCAAGAAAGCACTGGTCGTCCGGCCGCCATACCCTCAATGACACGAGGCGTGTAGGTTTTGACAAAGTGTGGCAGATTGACAACGGCTACACCCGACTGCAACCCGCGTAGCCAGCGTACATAGCTACGTTGGCGAATGCGTCGCACTGAGTTCAGATACATCTGATAAAAGGGAACCGCAAGACGACTTTGCATGAGACGACGTGCATAACGGTTGTGCAATATGTTGAAAATTTTTGAATCAAGCGTTCCCTCATCAGGCGAACTTTGGCGACTGAGCCGCTTTTGCAAAATAGGATGATTTAGCCAATCCTGTCGTCCACAGTAGACACTACCGCTAAAAAAAGCTTGGTTGTAGGTGGGTGGGGGAACCTGTTCGTGAATGAGGCTGCCCACTACTTGACAAGGCCCCCATAAGCAAGACAGACTCCAACGACGCTCTATCTCTGCAACATCAGCCTCATCATAAGCTACCAGATGGGTCAAATGAGGCAAACATTTTTCAACCTCGGCCTGTGTCCGTTGCATGTCCGGTATTTCGGCATACTCCTTTGGACTGTAATCGTAAATTGTCTCGGTCAACAACCCCACGCGTACTGGTGCCAGCGTGGCAAGCCACGCTAATTGAGATTCGCTAATCTCGCCACCGTAACGAGCAGAAGACAAAACCAAATCATTGATCCACACCTGATCAAAATGCTGCCCTGCTATTATCTCTTTCGCACGGGAAATCCACGGTGTCATGATCGTCAAGAACTCAACATGATTGGCACGTAACCCTTCTTCCCAGCCAAAATGGATGTTGTATGACCAAGCCCGTGCCGATGGCCAATTATGCATTTCACATTGTACAATAAGAATCCGCAACTTTTCCATATTTTTCACCTTTTTCACACTATGTCCTTCTACGGGAGAGTCTATTGGCAGTGAGAAGCGTTTTGTAGACTTGCAGCCCCTCGCAAACCATATTGAAATTAAAGCTTGAGTTGCTTAGGAGATAGTCAATTGGTATTTCACCAACTTTCCCCCCCATCGCAAATGTCCAGTATAGTAGCTCTAATTGGAATGCAAATCCTTTGGCAGTTGCCGAATGTTCTGTGAGCAGTTTGCGAAGATGTGCGCCATGCCAACAACGGAAGCCTCCGGTTGCATCTTTAACATCAACATTAATGCGAGACATCAACCAAGCAGCTCCTAGACTGATCAGTGTTCGATAACTTTTCACTGATAAACCATTTAGAAATCGGGAGCCAATCACCAAGCTAAACTGTTCTCTTTGACATTTATCCAGCATGGACGGGACTTTGGTCGGGTCATGCGTTAGTCCAGCATCCATCTGGACAATGTAGTCGTAGCCTTGCTCAAGTGCTGCATGGAACCCGTCTAGGTAGGCTGATGCAATGCCGCGTTTGTTTTTTCTAACTATGACATAGGCATTTTTGTGAGCTTTGGCAAGGTTGGCCGTGCCATCAGGGGAATTATCATCTACAACAATGGCGGGTAAGTTACACGCCATAAATGTGCTCAAAATGATATCAATCGTCTCCGCTTCCTTATATGTGGCTATCACAACCACATTTCGGCTTTTGTCATGCATATTTTTTTCCTATGAAGATTTACTCCGTTTATCTATATTTACTCCGTTTATCTATACCTATCTATAGGGTGTGACCTTTACTTGATGTAGAGCAAAATTCTTCTTCAGTCGAGGCATCATAGTATGGCGCATTAAAGTAGTCAGAAAATAGGCTATTGGTTCAAGTAAGTACTGAACCACAAATAAACAGGTATTTTACCGCAAAGAGACGCTTCGCGATCGCGTCTCTACAATTCGCGGTTTCGTTCCGACGCACGGCCGTGCGTCTCTAATTACAAATAAACATTGCTTCTATAAAAATACCT
>JAYQWI020001070.1:0-2219 GCA_035871815.2 Candidatus Parabeggiatoa communis | reverse complement strand
GATTTATGTTTACTCGATAACCGCCTTTATCTCCTTTTCGGGGAACAAAAGCAAGTCATTGTTTACAACTTCTGGGGCAGAAGGCTCAAAACCTATCCTCTCCCTGATAGCCCGCTTAGCCTCCAATGCCATACTGATGTCATTGTGGAAACCTTTAACGGCCCGTTTTACGGCTTGAAGGCGCCCACCGTTCCGATCAATCCGCCCTATAGCGTTAAGCGTATTTCTTCTTCACAATGGCGGGTTAGACGATCCGAACCCCTTATCATCAACAGCGGTACAGTGGAAAGCCTTGATATCATCGGTGTCGATCAAACCGGTAATCTGTATCTTGCGGTAGAAGAACTGATTAATGAAGGCTTGCAGACGGAAAACGTGAAGCGATTTTTAAGACAATACAGCCCAAGTGGCGAATGGCTTGGCAAACCGAACAAATTTATCGAAGGGAAAAACGTTTAAGACTAGAATCCGGGCGCGAATACTTCAAAGCCGTCATCAGCACAAGCCCAATCACTTGGACAACTTTCTTTAACGCAGATTCTACGATAGAATTGCAAACCCTCTTAGGCATCAAAGTCTTACAAATCGATGTCAAAGAGTAGCATGTCGGGTGGGTAATGTTTTTTTATTGCCCAGCATCCCATTAGAAACGGTGAACAGTAGCTTTGTAACCAATACCTTACGCGAGCGTCATGATGATATCATCTGGCGCGTTCGCTTAGAAAAAAAGTGGCTTTATGCAAAGATAGAACGCCGATTTGACTGATTGTCCTGATCTACGCCGATTTGATTTAATTAATCAGTGTTAATCAGTTCAATCAGGCCATAATCTTAGTGACTTTTGATGATAAAAAATATAAACGCGCTTTTTTGCAACAGACGCTAAAGACGCTATTTATCAATAGAAATCTTTGCGCCTCTTGCGCCTCTTGCGCCTCTTGCGTTATAAAAAATATTGACTGACGCACTTTTAAATTAATTTATCTATCAACAATGGCAGAACACGATCAAAGTTATAAAAAGCTATTTTCTCACCGCGAAATGGTGATAGATTTACTCCGTTTTATAGATGAATCGTGGGTAAAACGGTTAGACTTCGATACATTAGAAACGGTGAATAGTAGCTTTGTAACCAATACCTTACGCGAGCGTCATGATGATATTATCTGGCGAGTTCGCCTAGAAAAAAAGTGGCTTTATGTCTACTTATTAATCGAATTTCAATCAACCATAGATGACTTCATGGCCGTTCGCATCATGGTTTATGTCGGCCTGTTGTACCAACATTTGATTGAAACGCAAGAATTAACGGGCAAAGATAAGTTACCCGCCGTCTTGCCCATCGTCATTTATAACGGCATTCCGCGTTGGGATGCCCAAAAAAATATCAGTGAATTAGTGGAAAAAATACCCGGTGGTATCAGACAATATTGTCCTCATTTACGTTATTTATTGATTGACGAAGGCAGTTATCCAGAGGCAGATTTAGCCAACCTGCGTAATTTAGTAGCCGCCCTGATCCGCTTAGAACAAACTCGGGCTCAAGACACAGCTCAAGCCACGAAAGCGATTCGTGAAGTGTTATCCGAATTGCTTGATTGGTTAAAGGATCCAAAATGGTTTAGACTACGAAGTGACTGGTTAGTCTGGTTAAAACGGGTATTATTTGTCCGAAATAAACCTCATATAGAAATCCCAGAAGTTCATGATTTAGAGGAGCTCAATGCCATGTTATATGAAAATATGCAAGCCATGTATCGAAGGGGCGAAGAGGATGCAATGAAAGCCGGAATGATTATAGGCGAAAAGGAAGGAAAAAGAAAAGGCGAAAGGAATGGAATCATTAAGGGAAAAGCCAACATGCTCATTGAGTTATTAGAAGACGCATTTGGCGAAGTGAACAAAGCAACGCGAGATATGATTTATGAATTAGATGAGGCTGATGTGCGTGATTGTTCTAGGCGAGTGAGATTCGCTCAATCGGTGGAGGAAGTTATGGGACACCTGTTTTAGTTAATCGTAGGGGCAATCCCTTGTGGTTGCCCTTGTATTAGCGTCTTAGCGGCTTAGCGTGAGATTAATAATCTCACACTTTTTCGCTGTGGCGCTTTCGTATCATCTCATCTTAAACTCTGTGGTACTCTGTAAACGAAGTGAACTCTGTGTTGAAAGCCTTATATTAGATTTCTGTTATCCTATCAATCCAATAATCAGGTTTT
>JAYQWI020001069.1:0-3680 GCA_035871815.2 Candidatus Parabeggiatoa communis | reverse complement strand
CAAGTGGATTGAGACTTGGGCAATGGTTGCTGGCGGGAATACTCGCTGTCTTTTCTGGGTTAAGCCGATTACTGCCGGTGACGCGGTGGTTATCTGTTACCCTTTCACCGAATTTGCGTGGCGTACCCTCTTGTGCCGTACCTTCGGGGGTGGGAGCGTTTCGGTGGCGACTCTTTGTCAACAGGCTATTTGAAAGGCTTACGCCGGATGTGCCGGTATCTACTGTGGGGGCTAGTTCCCTGAAATCTCCTGCGTCTGTTTGGCGTGGTGTTGTGTTTATTATGTTTATCGTGGGTATGATGGCAATGGGGCGTGTTGTTTGGGCAGAAGATGAAAATGTAACCTCTACACGACATTTTGTTCTTCCTAGCAATAGTTTTAATCTAAATGATTTGAAACTTTCCCATCATGATCAGACTAACAAAGTTAGTCTCATGTTACCAAAACAAACTAGGACTGCTATTTCGCAACCTGCTGGGCTTTCAAGTTCTGCCTCTCCAAGACAAGCAGCCCGTCATTTTTTGGCAACTTACGGCTATCATTTTGGGATAGTGCAAACAACAGGGTTGACACTGATGCGCGAGAACATTATGAAGAACAGACGCTCTTCAGTAAGATTTCAACAAATCTACCAAAGCATTCCAGTATTGGGCGGAGAATTAATTGTCCATTTAGATGCTGCCATGAATATTATAGCGGTAAGTAGTGAAATATCCACTGATGTAGAAAAAGTAAACGTCACCCCTTCTATTGTTGCTATCAAAGCCAATGAGGTTGCTTTGGCCTCTGTAGCAAAACAATACCAAATAGATTCAACTCAATTGAGTGTCACTGCTTCCCCAGCATTATGGATTTATAATCCTGCTGTTGTGGGTGCTTCAGAAACATCTTCTAATTCTTTAGTATGGCGTGTAGAAGTAATTTCTGTAACAACCTCTTATCCTATAGGCGAAATTATTTTTGTCAATGCTCATCTTGGAACAGTAGAATTTAGCTATCCTTTTATCCACGATGCGAAAGACAGAAAAGTCTATATTCAAAACTCATCTACGTCTGCCCGCAATGAGGATGACCCACCAATAGGTAATCCTGATGTAGATAAAGCATACGATTATTCTGGTGAAGTCTATGACTTTTATTTTGAGAAGCATGGGAGAGATAGTATCAATGGCGACGGAATGACATTGATTTCTCGTGTGGATTTTCCTATTGCAAATGCTTATTGGAATGGTTCACTAATGACATATGGAACAGGATATGTCGTCGATGATGTAGTTGCTCATGAAATGACTCATGGTGTAACCCACTACACTTCGGGTCTTGTCTATGCTAACGAATCAGGTGCTATCAATGAATCATTCTCTGACGTATGGGGTGAATTAATTGATCAAACCTATACACATCCTGGCGAAAATGACACTCCAACGGCAAAGTGGCTAATGGGTGAAGACCTTTCTATTGGTGCTCTCCGCAATATGAAGAACCCTCCTGACAAACATGATCCTGACAGCTTATGTTCTCAGCACTACTATCATGGCGATGGAGATCATGGCGGAGTTCATACCAATAGCGGTGTTAATAATAAAGCTGCCTATTTGATGACTGATGGTGGTACTTTCAATGGTTATACAATAGCGGCTTTAGGTATTAATAAGGTAGCAAAACTTTATTATGAAGTACAAACTCATTGGCTGACTTCAGGTGCTAATTATGCTGTTCTTCGTAATGCTTTACCATTAGCCTGTTCAACTTTAGGATTTAGCTCAATAGATTGCCAACAAGTACAGAATGCGGTAGATGCTACAATGAGTCCTTATCCTCTTTGTTATCCCCACTATAATAATGGGTGGGAAAATGTTTTTGACCGCTATGACAGTTCTGGAATAGCTGATAAGTTATACGTGGGAGATTTTGATGGAGATGGAGCAGAAGAACTTCTAGGTGTGTCCGGTAATTGGATCACAATGTTTTATTATGAAAATGATGATTGGCAATGGGGATGGAGTAACTATGGTGATTCCGAAGCTGGTGGTGGAATATACCCTTACAGAAATAACTTAAGCATCGGTGATTTCGATGGTGATGGTAAAGATGAAATATTAGGTGTAGATAGTTGGATAACAATGTTTCATTTTAAAATTGGAGATGACAACAAGTGGGACTGGCATTGGGATGGAGTAACTATGGCGGTGAATCAGTTGCTAAAGGAGATAAATTGCATGTTGGTGATTTTGATGGTGATGGAAAGGATGAACTTTTTGGTGTGGCGGGTGACTGGATTTCGATGTATCACTATGAAAATGATGATTGGCAATGGGGATGGAGCAACTATGGTAATTCTGAAGCTGGAGGTGGAATATATCCTTACAGAAATAACTTAACCATTGGCGACTTTGATGCTGATGGAAAAGATGAAATATTAGGATTGAGTAGTTGGGCTACGGTATTTCACTTCGATAACAATGATTGGCATTGGGGATGGAGTACTTATGGAAGCAATAGTTTCGCCGGTTGGACATATCCTTTATATGGGGATATATTGCTCATTGGTGATATTGAGCACACCAATTCAAATCATGAAGTCATGTTTATTCAGCAAGGTGATTCAGCAAGATGGTCTACAGTAATGAATTATGCTGACAATAAGTTTAATTGGGGATGGTCAAATTATGGTGGTGACGAACCTAATACTTATCCTTTTATTGATGATTGGCCTGTAAAAGGGAGTAGTACTAGTTATATGCTGGTCAAAGCGTCTGCAAGTGAGCCAGAATATTTGTTAGCTCGCAGAAAATATGGTTCACATTATTTGGTTAGTATGTATAGAAAGGTAATTCCTGATAGTGATGGAGTGACAGGTGTTACTGAAGATGCTGCACCCAATAATGGGGATGGGAATGGAGATGGTAAGCTTGATAGTGAACAAAGCTACGTAACTTCGTTACCCAATGTTGTTACTAACGATTATATATCTTTAGAAACAACTGACGGTTGCCCGCTGCAAAATGTTAAGTCAAAATCCGAAATAGATGCAGGAAATGGACAAGAAGACCCAATTGGTGTTTATCCACAAGGGTTGTTAGAATTTGATATTCCTTGTCCAACAGCCAATCTAAAACTTTTCTATCATGGTGTAACAGCTAATACTGCTGACAATACCATAGAAGTAGGTGGTGTCAACTATAGCATGAGTATGTTAGGTTATCGTAAGTATGGGCCTAATCCTCCGGGAAGTTCAACTGAGGAATGGTACACCTTAGAACCTAAAAATGGTTTTAATCCTAATTTACAATTTGGGACTGCTACCATTGGTGGTAAAACCATCCTAACTGCATCTTTCACCTTGCAAGATGGTGAATTGGGAGATGATACCAAAGTTGATGGTAAAATTGTTGATATTGGAGGCTTGACACTAGAAGCAGTTGAAAACTATACAGCTTCCGGCATTATCCTCGACAAACAAGGCAACCCACTATCCGGTGTTACCCTCCAAATCGGCGATAAAAGCACCATCACCGAGGCCGCCGGTAACTGGGAAATCAATGGCTTAGCCGAAGGCGAGTACACCGTGATTGCCAGAAAGGCCGGTTATCTCTTTGAGTCAAAACCCTGTGTTGTCAGTGATAATGAAAAGGTTTGTCAACCGGCATTGAAACTCGAACCGGTGTTAGATATTAAAG
>JAYQWI020001068.1:0-2560 GCA_035871815.2 Candidatus Parabeggiatoa communis | reverse complement strand
TGCGTAATAAATTGGTTCAAGTCAACCAACAATCTGAAATTTTCCCCAAAGATTGGGAAAACATTCAAGGTAAATTGACAAATATCCTTGAAAACAATACTGCCATCAATCAATTATATCAAGAAACTCAAGCGCAATTGGAAGGCGTTGATATCACACCCGACTTATTGCCAACAGCGGCAGAATTAAAAGCCGTGCAACCCGCTAATCATCAAATTGGTACACTGGGTTATCACCCCGGGCCGGATTCCAATTCTGATTCTGAAAGCCACGAAATCATCAATCTCGCGATTATTGTCTTAAACGATGAGAAACCTGCTACCACTTCTCAAAGCTTATTGCAGCAATTGAATGCGTTTTTAAAACAAAAACCGAAAACCGATAAAGCGTGATGGATTGATAACATGACAAAACTCATTTACCCGACGCTTGATTTATTTCTCTATGATTTGCGAGAAGGTTTTGGACAAACTGCTCAGGAAATCGAACACAATCGACAGCAGTTTATGCAAAAATTGCCTGATACCTTAGATCAAACTTGTTTTATTCGGCGCGATGAAAAATCGTTTGAACCAGAATATGTCGAATTATTGGATAAGCGTATTGAACCTTTGCGTTTACCCGAAAATTACCCTGGCGATGGCTATTATTATCCCGTGCGCCTGAGTGATACTTATGGCTTATTGCTCGATGGCTCATTAAAGGAAACCCAATCCGATGACGATTTGACTTGGCTGAAAGACTTGCACGCTTTGCTCAAAACCCAAATCAAGGATAAAACCGGTACTTTGGGGCAAACTTGGCTGTTTTCTGCACAAGTGCCTTATTTGCCGCTTGAGCAATATAAAGCCCTTGCGAAACAGTGTTATGAAGTACTCGTGCCCGATGCCGTGAATACTGACACTTATCCCGAACACAGTGATTTTTTAGGCGGCAATTTGTTTGAATTTTGGCGATATAGCGGCGTGGCGACAGAAAATCACCATATCTTGATCGTCTTTTATCCCGATGAAAGGGCAGCCAAAAAGGGCGCATTATTTTATCCGGGTTGGCTACGTTTATGGATGTATCGCCATAAAATGATGTGGGCTTATCAGCAAAGTCGGTTGCTCAAAAAACGCTTGAAAGAAAAAGCGATTGAAATTCAAAACTGTAATCGAGCAGTCAGCCAACATAGCATACCGCCACTGGATTTGAAATCTTTACAAAAAACCTTGCATACCGCATGGGAAGTTCTCCCGCGCTATACGACTGATTTAAGTGGCTTAGATGATCAAACGCGCACGATTGAAATTAATTTGGATAATTATGATAAACGTTTGAATACACTGCGAAAAAAGGCCAAACAAGAGGCCCTGAAACTGGATCCGTTTAGCGAATTAGTACGCCATAAATATTTGCGACAAGTGCAAAAAGATCACGCCAATCTGAGTCCAGGTTTGAAATTGCTCGAAAATTTAATCGGCTATATTCAAACCATGGTAGCGATTGAAGAAGAAAAACGTGAACGTGCCTTCCAAGGCACGATTGCCACTTGGGGTATTGGGCTCGCAGCCGGCGCAATTGTGGCCTCCGTTTCCGGGCAATTTCCAACTGATTATGACGCTTATGCCTTGACTCGTCCATTGAATGCATTTTTGGCTGACTATTTACATTTACCCGTAAAATGGATCGTGCCCAGTATGTCCGTTATATTGAGCATTGGTGCTGCAATTATCGCCGGATTAGTGACTAAAATTTTTTTAAAAACCAATCTCACGCAAAGACGCAAAGGCGCAAAGGTGCAAAGTCATTAGACTTACCGACTTAGCGGCTTTGCGTGAGCAAATAAGTATCTCAACAACTTAGGATTGATAACTATGCAAGCATTATTTGAAACACTTGAAGTGGGCGCGAACACGCTGCAAAATCGTATTATTATGGCTCCTCTGACTCGTTGCCGGGCGGGGGAGGAGCATATTCCAAACGAGTTAATGGCTGAATATTATGCTCAGCGTGCGAGTGCGGGCCTCTTGATTGCGGAGGCGACGATGGTTATGGAGGGCAATTCTTCGTTTTGGATGGAACCGGGTATTTATTCGGATGCCCAAGTGGCAGGTTGGCAGAAAGTGACTGATGCGGTTCATGCGGCAGGGGGTAAAATCTTTCTCCAGCTTTGGCATGGTGGGCGTGCTTGTCATCCCTTGTTGAATAATGGAAGAGAGCCCGTTGCGCCTAGCCCTATTGCGATTACAAATGATGAAGTGCATACGCCTGAAGGCAAGAAGCCGTATATTGTTCCACGCGAATTGCGCGATGATGAGATTCCGGGCATCGTTATTGGATTTAGGCAGGGTGCTGAAAATGCAAAACGGGCCGGCTTTGATGGTGTGGAGCTGCATGGTGCGAATGGTTATCTGCTTGATCAATTTTTACGAGATGGTTCTAACAAACGCACTGGGCCGTATGGTGGTTCATTAGATAACCGTGCGCGACTGCTGTTTGAGGTGATTGAAACGGTATGTGATATTTGGGGGAGCGATCATGTTGGTGTGCGTATTTCACCGCTAAACAGTTTTAA
>JAYQWI020001067.1:0-6338 GCA_035871815.2 Candidatus Parabeggiatoa communis | reverse complement strand
ATTTGTGTGCATAGAGTAGCCCTGCGGGATAATTTATTTTTTGGATATGCCTTAGTCTAATTTAGAAAACTCAAAATATCCAAATGAGCTGTTAATTGTTAATTGTTAATTGTTAATTATTAATCAAAAAAGGCTGTGTTTTTCTATGTTGTGTAAAAAAAAATCAAAGCCGTTGATATTGTTCAAAAGCTGATTCATCAATTTATCAATTTATAATGAGAGCGATTTAGAAAAACATTTTTGCTAAAAATCATTATCTGAAAAGCGATATTTTTGAACAGCAAAGACGCTTCGAGCCGCTTCGGTATACAAAGGTGAAGTATAATGTTCATATTTGTGAACTTTGGTTATGACTTTTAACGCATTGTTAAGGGCAATAACCAATCCGTTTAACCCTAAAGAAAAGTTGTACTTTTATTATCATAACCATGAATAGACGCTTTATCACGCTTATTTGCCTAATCTCAATAATACTCAGTTTACCCGTGTCGGCCCAAAAACCCGATATCAAATTCCAAAAACGCTCTCTGAAAGATGGCCTGTCTCAAAGTACTGTTTACAGTATTTTACAGGATAGTCGTGGATTGATGTGGTTTGGCACACAAGATGGGCTCAATAAATATGATGGATATCACTTTACAGTCTATCGACATGATCCCAGCGATGCTCACAGCTTAAGTCATAACGAAATTTTTGCCCTTTATGAGGACAATGCAGGTACACTGTGGATTGGTACCAGCAATGGATTGAACCGCTTTGATCGTCAGCAAGAGAGATTTATTCATTATCAAAATGATCCCAATAACCCCAACAGTTTGAGTCATAATACCGTCTTATCAATTTTTGAAGATGATAAAGCGGTGCTGTGGGTAGGTACCAAAGGCGGTGGATTGAATCAGTTTGATCGAAAACGCAATCAATTTGTGTCATTTAGACACAATCCCAATAATCCCAACAGCTTGAGTAATGACATCGTATGGCCGATTTATCAAGACAAGCAGGGCACTTTGTGGATGGGTACAGATGGTTCTGGTCTCAATCAATTTGATCGTCAACGCAAAACATTTACCCATTACCTGCCCGACGCGCAAAATCCCGACAGTTTGAGTAATGTGATCGCCTCTCTTTATGAAGACAAAACGGGCCAGTTATGGCTTGGAACACTCGGCGGCCTTTATCAGTTTGATCGTCAACAGAAAACCTTTGTGCATTATGCTCACGATCCCCAAAATCCTCACAGTTTAAGTGATGACTCGATTTGGGCTATTGGTGAGGATGGTATGGGGATATTGTGGATTGCAACCGATGGCGGTGGCTTAAATCAGTTTGATCGTCAACAAAACCAATTTCTGCATTTTCAACACGATCCGCAAAATCCAACCAGTTTGAGTAATGATGCCCTTCTGTCAATCTATAAAGACACTGTCGGCACAATGTGGGTTGGCACCAGCGGCGGCGGTGTAAACCAATTCAATCGTGAACAGCAAAAGTTTGTGCATTATTTTCATGACCCTAAAAATCCCAATAGCTTGAATAATAACACGATTTTGTCAATAGAGACCGATCAAAAAGGCCACCTCTGGGTAGGCACTCAAGGCGGCGGCTTAAACCAATTTGATCAGGCGCGGCAAAAAGTCACGCATTATCTGCATGATCCCGAAAATCCTAACAGCTTGAGTCATAACGATGTCTCGGCTATTGCTCAAGAGAGCAGCGGCAAGCTCTGGGTTGGCACGTATGGCGGTGGTTTAAATCAATTTAACCCTCAAAATAATCAATTTGTCTCCTATCGTCATGATCCTGACAAACCGACGAGTTTGATCAGTGACTATGTGTTGTCAATTTATGAAGACAGCACCCAAACCTTATGGATTGGCACACGAGAAGGCTTGGATCAATTTGATCGCAAAACACAGAGATTTGTGCATTACACGCACAATCCTGACAATGCCAATAGTTTGAGTTATAACGATATTTCCGTCATTTACGAAGACGGCCAAGGTACACTGTGGCTAGGTACACAAGGCGGCGGTTTAAACCGCTTTGATCGCAAGCAATTTGTGCGCTATCAAGCTGATGCTCAAAATCCCAACAGTTTGAGTCACAACGAAATTTCGGCCCTGTACGCCGATGAAGCGGGTACCTTGTGGATTGGCACTTATGGGGGCGGATTGAACCAATTTGATCGGGCAACCGGCCGTTTTAAGGTTTATCGGGAAAAACAGGGCTTAGCCAATGATGTGATTTACGGCATTTTAGGAGACAATCAAGGCAATCTCTGGCTATCGTCAAATAAAGGCTTATCCAAATTCAATCCTAAAACACAAGCCTTTAGGCATTATGATGTATTAGATGGACTACAAAGCAATGAATTTAATACCGTTGCTCATAAAAGCCATAACGGGGAACTCTTTTTTGGCGGTATCAATGGTTTTAACGCATTTTATCCAGAGCATGTCAAGGATAATCCCTTTATTCCGCCTATCGTGATAACCGATTTTAAAATTTTTAATAAATCAGTCGCCTTAGGATCACATTCTCCCTTGCAACAACACATCAGCGAAACGCACGAAATCGCGCTGTCTTATAAACAATCGTTTTTCTCTTTTGAATTTGCCGCCTTAAACTTTTTACAACCGAGCAAAAATGAATATGCCTACAAATTAGAAGGGCTTGATGAACACTGGAATGAAATCGGTACTCAACGCCGTGCTAACTACACCAATGTGCCCCATGGTACTTACCAGTTTCATGTGAAGGGGAGCAACAACGACAAAGTCTGGAATGAAAAAGGCACCACGCTCAAAATCATCATCCCGCCGCCACCGTGGAAAACCTGGTGGGCTTATACATTATACGTCATCACGATTCTCGCGATTATTCTCAACTATATTCTCATCCAAAAACGCAAACTGCGGGAAAAGCAGCAAGAATTAGAACGTGAAAAAGAGATTGCCGCGCAATTAAGAGAAACCGATAGGCTAAAAGATGAATTTTTAGCCAATACCTCTCACGAATTACGCACCCCGCTCAATGGTATTATTGGCATAGCAGAATCTCTGGTTGACGGTGCCACAGGGCACTTGAGTGAACAAACCAAGGCCAATTTGAGCATGATTGTCGGAAGTGGGCGACGGCTGCTCAGTCTTGTCAACGATATTCTGGATTTTTCAAAATTGAAAAAGAAGGAATTTGATTTACAACTGAAATCTGTTGATATACAGACCATCGCAAAAGTCGTGTTAGCCCTCAGCCAGCCCCTGATCGGCCACAAACAGGTGCAACTGAACAATACGATTCCGCCCGATTTACCGCCTATCAATGCTGACGAAAATCGTGTCGAACAGATTCTCTACAATCTAGTGGGCAACGCGATCAAATTTACCGACAGCGGCACAATAACCGTATCAGCCAAAATCGTTCAAAACAGGGACGGTTTTGAAAATACGCCCGGTTTAGCAGTAACCGTATCCGATACCGGTATTGGTATTCAAACCGAAAAACTGGATCGCATCTTTGAAGCTTTTGAACAAGCAGATGGTTCGACGGCGCGAAGCTACGGCGGTACCGGTTTAGGACTCGCCGTAACGCAGCAATTAGTTCAATTGCATGGCGGCCAGATCGCCGTTGAATCAGAAATGGGGGTAGGCTCGCATTTTACCTTCATTCTACCCTTATCAGTGAACAGTTATCAGTTATCAGTGAACAGTGATCAGTTATCAGTGAACAGTGAGCCGGAAGCCGTGAGCCAAGGGCCGGAAAAGAGGAACACGCCTCAGTCATCAGAGACAGAAGCATTGCCCGCATTGACCCGCGAAAAAGCCTTGACAACCCAAACAGAAGCGGTGACAACGCTTCAAAAGGAAGCGCAGCTTCCAGCACAAGAGGGTGAAATCAATATCTTGATTGTCGATGATGAACCAGTGAATCGGCAAGTACTGGTTAACCATTTATCATTACAATACTACACGATTACTCAAGCGGAAACCGGCATGGAAGCATTAGCCCTGCTTGAAAAAGGCTATCTACCTGCTCTGATCCTGCTCGATATCATGATGCCCCATCTCAGCGGCTATGAAGTCACGCAAAAAATCCGTGAAACTCAGGCCCCCGATGAATTACCGATTATCCTACTAACGGCTAAAACTCAAACCGCCGATCTCGTGCTTGGATTAGAATGCGGAGCGAATGATTATTTAACGAAACCCATTTCTAAAGATGAACTCCTCGCGCGTATTAAAACGCATCTGCATATCCAGCAACTCAAACAAGCCAGACTGGAAGCGGAGAAACAATACCGCGATATTTTTGAGAATGCCATTGAAGGTATTTTTCAATGTAGCCAGACGGGCCGCTATATCAGCGTCAATCCAGCCTTTGTTCGCATGTTTGGTTATGACTCCGCACAACAAGTCTATACCGAAATCACCGATATTGGACAACAACTGTATATTGATCCACAACGGTATTTTGAATTTACCCACTTACTAGAAAATCAACCCAAAGTAGAAGACTTTGAATACCAAGCCCGTCATCGTGATGGTTCAGTCATTTGGATCAAGGAAACAGTACGGGTAATACGCGACAAACATGACAACATGTGCCACTACGAAGGTATTGTTGAAGATATAACGGTACGCAAACAAGCGGAAGAAAAACTGCGTTACGATGCCACCCATGATCAGCTCACCGGGCTATTCAACCGTGCAGCCTTCACGACTCAGTTGACAAATGCAGTCACGACGTTTTCAAGTTCTGAAACACCTGAATCCAAAAGCGAAGCTCAACATTCAGACATCTCTTACGCAGTGCTATTTGTTGATTTAGATCGCTTCAAAATCGTCAATGACAGCATGGGGCACTGGGTAGGCGATCAACTGCTCACCAGTGTTGCGCGTCGCTTAGATAAAGTTATCAATGAAAACGATGTCGTTGCACGCTTAGGGGGCGATGAATTTGCCTTAATGTTGGACAAACAGCCGGATATCGATAGCCTTAAACAGCACATCGACAATATACAACAACAACTCAGTCAACCCTATTATTTAACAGACGAAATTTTCAATACCACAGCCAGTATTGGCATTGCCCTCAGCGATCAGAAGTATAAAAACGCTGATGAAATATTACGTGATGCCGATACCGCCATGTACGAAGCTAAAAAACAAGGCGGCAATCAATATGTGATTTTCCAACCGAAGATGCACATCCATGTTGTCAACATACTCAGGATGGAAAGAGATTTACGTCAAGCCTTAGATCGGGAACAATTTTCTCTCAATTATCAACCGATAATCTCACTCGAAACCGGCAAAACGGTTGGTTTAGAAGCCTTATTGCGCTGGAAACACCCAGAACAAGGGATGATTCGCCCAGACTTATTCATTCCCGTAGCAGAAGAAATTGGTTTAATCAAAGAATTAGGCTTATGGGTATTTGAAACCGCGTGTATACAATTGCACCACTTGCAAACCCAATTTTCAGCCTACGCTGACTTAGGCATGAATATCAACGTCTCGCCTATCCAACTGAAACAACCAAAGATAGTCTATCAAATCCAAGACATTATTGACAAAACGGGTATCAAAGGCCCCACTTGCCGTGTAGAAATAACTGAAACGGCCATGATGCAAAACCCAAAAGCAGTACTAAACGTACTCAATGACTTAAAAAATCTAAAACTACTCTTGTATGTTGATGATTTTGGCACCGGATATTCCTCCTTAAGTTACTTACGACAATTTCCGATAGATGCCTTAAAAATTGACAAAAGCTTTATCCAAGAAATTGATGGCTCAGCAAAAGCGGCCCAAATTGCCAACGCCATCATAGCGTTAGGCAACGCATTTGACTTAAGAGTGGTTGCAGAAGGGGTTGAAACAGACTTTCAACTGGCGAGATTAAAAGCAGCACACTGTCATCATGTACAAGGCTATTTTTTCTCACGCCCCGTAGATGCGAAATCCATAGAAGACTATTTAGGCGCTGAAATGTCTAAAAAAGTGATTTGTTAAGGGGTGTTAATTTTAAGTAGAGACGCACTGCCGTGCGTCTCTACAATGGAAACAGGCACTGGAATTCAACGATCCAGTGCCTCAAAGCGCGTTTATTTTTTAACGCAAGAGGCGCAAGAGGCGCAAGAGGCGCAAGAAAGGCTTTGAGTTGTCCGCGTCTTTTGCGTTTTATGAAGTTCACAAAGCTTGCAAATGCCCCAACAACGGTTCAAAAAACTGTTTTGATAACCCCTTAAACGCTTCCTCTTCTAACGGTGTTTTAGACTCTAAACTTCTAAAACATAATTGATAATACTCATCTTCCGCTTCACCTCGCCCAAAATC
>JAYQWI020001066.1:0-2428 GCA_035871815.2 Candidatus Parabeggiatoa communis | reverse complement strand
GCTATAAAGTACGGGTCCCTTTTGCGCCTCTTAGAGCAAAACCAGCTCGGCCCGGAGAATACCCCGACGAAAAGGAAAATAAGATTAAAGTCAACTTGAAAAAAGGGGATTTGCTGGAAGGAAAAGCTGTCATTACAGATCATAGCGATATAGAAAAGCACTGTAAACGAGATAGGGAAAAAGGTCTAATTTACGATTATGTTTATACAGTGGATTGGATATGTGTCAGGGTGAAGTCCTCTCACAATTCCTCATATCAAGGTAAAACAGGTTGGATTCATAAGATGCTTGTGGAAAAACGACACAAAGATTAAGCAGCCGTTTTTAATTTTCGATTTTTGATTTAGATTCAAAAAACGAAAATTATTATCCAGATGATTTATTGGGTTACTGTGACCAATATTCTTTTCCTAACAATTGTGTAATCCGCGAACGTTGTTCATCAGTCGCATAATTTTTTAATTTTTTTTGTGGTAGCACTGGCATATTTAAGACTTGCTTTAATTTCTGTGGGCGTGAACTGTAGATTTGTAAATACTTGTCAATGACTTTTTTTAAGATGTTTTTGCCATAAGCCTGCTCAACCTCTATTTCCAACATGTTTCTTGCCCACAATACAGCATTATCGTTTGCAGGTGTTGTTAATCGTAAATTTTGTAAGGCATCATTCGCATTTTGCAGAAAACGGAGCAATTGGTTATTTTTTGAATGTGTTAAGGGCTGTTCTGATGCTGAGAGTTTGGGTTCATTATTATTGGTAGCCCTTTCAATCTCTTTAATTGCTATCTTCATTGTTTTATCATAAGAATCGCTTACTTTCTTCGCAGACTCACTAGCCTGAACAAAATTGCCTTCTACCAAAGCTTTTTCAGCTTGGGTTATATTGTCTTTGTTTTGATTTTTTTGAGAGTCTATCAACTGATAGACTGCCAAAATTACCAATGCTATAAACACAACGACGAACAAGATATTCGGTAGATCAAACTTGCCATTCCCTTCTTTTGTCTGATCTACTTGATCATCGTTATAGTCCAAATTTTGCTGTTTTTCATCTTCAAACTGACGAACCGCTTCTGTATATGTCTGTTTTGAATGGGCTTGAGGTTTCATCACACTTTCCCACTCCTCTACTACGTTCATTCCCTTAATAAAGTCATTAAGTTCATCTCCCCCAATAATTTTAATATCAGGTTCTGACAGAGTTTCCTTTGGGTGCCATTCGACATTTTGATACTTTTCCTTAAGCCAATTCAGAAAAGTATCCTTGATTTCTACAGGAACAAAAACCATTTTATCCGTAATAGTATTACCAATAGCCTCATTTATAATACGATTTTTATAATTTTCAAAGTTTGTGTTGACTTGCTCATGATTAGAAATCAACAGAGCATTTTGTGAACTGACATCTTTATAAGGCCCCTCAAAAGGTGCCACTTTATTTTCAGAATAAAAAAAGATTTCCATATTTATGTTCTCTAATTAAATTAACTGTAGTTTTTAGATAATTTTCAAAATAGAGCAAACCAAAGCGTCGGTTTGCTCCCTACATAATCATTTTGTTAAATATAGTAGGGACAAACATAAGTATTTGCCCTTATCACTGTTTTGAAATTCTTTATTTTTTAAATACTTCTAAATAATATGTGGGTTAAGTGATGAGAGTTGCTACCTAATCAATAAGTTGATCCAGAAAACGGTTATCAATAGATAGATTATTTATTCTGGAAAATTTCCATACTTACGATTTAACAATTTTTTAAAGTTTTTGTAAGTGTCAAGTTTTCTCAAGTTTGCCACTGCATCTATTCGTTCCTTATCTGTATAACCTTCTAAAGTGGGTTGATAAACAGACAAAGGAAAGATATTAAGAGGAAGAAACTCTTCACCAACTAATTTTTGTACTGCTTCAGATAACAGATCACCAAAAAACTGATGCGTCTCTTCTTGATTACCTTTTCTATCTGGCTGATTTGAAAGGTCTATTTTGGCTTCTTGCAATTTTTCTAGCCATTTGTTAAATCCAACAGAGTGCCCAACTTCTTTTAATTTTTCTAGTCTCATCAATTCTTTAATGACATAATCTGTTTTAGTTGAATTTCCACCAAATAATCTTGATAACAAATTATTGCCCGTATCAGAATTAATAGGTAATCCTATTGGTGTGTAAGTATGGACAAGAGGACCCAATTGTTCTGGTTTCAGCTGTTTAAATATACGTTCAATTGCACCTGCCGTTTGGTTTATCGTTTGGGTTTCAGGGTCATTCTTATCTAATAATTTCTTCAATTGCCGATAAACCCATAAAAACCAGATAGTGATATTATCTGTTTCAAAAATATCACTGTATTTTTCATAATTTTCATCTTGTGGTGGGAACAAATTACAAAAATGATGATTTGTATCAATAATAACATGCTTTAACGGTTTA
>JAYQWI020001065.1:0-3559 GCA_035871815.2 Candidatus Parabeggiatoa communis | reverse complement strand
GCCTTTTGTAACCAGTCATACGCTATCGCAAATTCACTGCCCCGCAATAGTGAATCATCACTTTTACCCGCACCACTCCAATCTAGCGCCCGTTGCAACCATTTGGTGTGCTGATGGACATGTTCTCTATCGATCTCCAGTTTGCTGATTAATTCATTGAAACTGCTCTGAAATTTTCCCACAACGCGCTTTTCTTCTTTGAAATCAATCCATTGAATCGTTTCCAAGGCCGGGTAGTCATGCAGTTCATCAGGCGGCACATCAAGATATAAAACCGTGATCAAGCGTTTTTGCAAGTCATTCGCATAGCGCACTTCCTCTTCGCATGGTGGCAAACGAATCGCTTGTGGTAAAATGATAAATAAGACATTATCGCTGCTTTCAATACCCCGTTTGATTTCCGCTTTAAAATCAACACCGACGGCTTTGCTTTCTTGATCAAACCAAGTTGTTTTGCCCAGTTTTTGCAGATTATCGTTGGGTATTCTGGCAAATTCTAATGAATCCTTTTGCAAATAGGAAATAAAAACATCTAAAACGCTTCCGGGTAAATACCGCCGACTGTTTTGAATCAAATCGTTTTGTTGGCCCAAAGCCGGATAACTTGTGCGATCCTCAGCCGTTTTCAGCCAAGCTTCAAAATGTTCTAAGATATAACCGCGTAATAATAAACTGCGATTATGTTTTAGCCGTGCCCATTTTAAGGTTTTGACTAACAAGCGTTTATGTTGTTCATGATAATCAACGTCGTCTTCTAGCGCCTTGACGAATTGCGTCACGCTGTTTTGATAATCCGCTTCATCTCTAAAATCAATTTGGGGTAAAGCCTGCAAGGCGTGCGGCACCGAATCCGTCTCGCCCCGTTTTAAAACAATAACACGTTTATTCAGTTCAATCGCATGTTCTAATTGTTGTTCACAGTATTGCGATTGCACGGTATCTGGCGATAAGACATAAACCACATTATCAGCACATTCAAGCATTTCCAGCAAATAGTCTTGCTCACTTGGGAGCACGTTTTTGGGATCGATAGACTTATTTGTCCAAACCACAATCCCTTTTCGCATCAAGGTTTGCGTGAGTTGATTGACAAAGTCGGCCTCTTGATAGCTGTAATCAAAAAACACTTGCGTTTGCTGATTATCCGAGTATTGACTGCTCATCGAGATATATTCACAGTGCAAATCCGTCGGCCCTGATAAGGCTGATTGATCAAACGTCGTCATTAACCATTTAACGGCCTGTTGACGTTCCTCCCCGACTAACAAATATCGGAAACTTTTGCCCTGTCTTTGCCAATCCAATGCGCGGGTTAAAAAGCGGGTATGCTGTGCCATATAATCGCTTTCCAATTTTAAGGCGACGACGACATGCTCACAAGCGTGATCAAAATCGACTTTATCCTCACGGAAATTTAATTGATTGTGTTTATGGAGGTGTGAACAGATCAGTGCCCGATCCCCTTTTTCTTTTAGGGATATATGGATGAGGGGAAAAATGGGTGTATTGAGTTCAACGGCTAATGCAAATTCTTTAGCACAATATTCTGAATTAACCGCGCCCGGTGAAATAATATAAATGAGACGCTGTGCGTTTTCGATGGCCGTGTAAATGCGCTTTTGAAAATCATCACCTGCGTTGATATCGTGTAAATCTAGCCAAATATCAAAGCCTTGCGCGGTTAAGTTTTTTTGGAGTTTGACAGCAAAATCAAGGCTATAGGGGCGACTGTAGGAAATGAAGGCATGGTAGCGTTTTTGTTCAGACATCTTTTTCCCTCAGATTATTTTTTCAACACAGAGAACACAGAGTACCACAGAGTAGCACAGAGATTTTCCTAGTCTTTGTTTACTCTGTGTCACTCTGTGTCACTCTGTGATCTCTGTGTTGAAAAAAATTTAATAACGACGTGTCACAATTCTATCGCGTTTCGATGCTCTTATCAAAACACATCACAACAAATCCGTTCAATCCCCTGATCCGCTGTACTATGTGTAAATACAATCAAAAAAAATCGCGGCGCGCGCAGGGCGCGGGCCGAAAACCCCACACCCCCAAAAACCTCAACCCTTCCGTAAAAAGAAAAAAAGGAAAAAAGGGAAAAAGGAAAAATATAAAAGCGTTATAATTTTCTCGCAATCCGAAAGCCGCAGTCCCTGTTACGGCCAGACTGAAGCCACCTGAAGTAACGGTTCGCCGAGCGCAGCCTCCACGCGACGTTGAACCAGGAGCCGCCGCGCAAAACAAAAAGGCTGTCGTCATTAACCTTGCTTTTATTAATACATCCGCTATATTTTTTATCATATTCCGAACAAGTCCATTCCCACACATTCCCTGACACATCAAATAGGCCAAAAGGATTGGCTTCAAAAGAACCAACAGGCGCTGTATATTCAAAACGGTCATCACAAAAACTATTCCGACAATTAGCATTGTTAAAACCAATCTCATTTCCCCACCAATACTTCGTTTCTGTTCCCGCCCTGGCGGCATACTCCCACTCCGCTTCAGTCGGTAAACGATATGGGTGTCCGGTTTCTTCACTTAACCATTCCGCGTAAGCTGTGACATTGTCCCATGACACATTAATCACCGGACGATCATCACGCCCCCAACCTATATCACTTGGCTTTTTTCTATTTGTCGCTTCAGCAAACTGGTCATATTCGGCAAAAGTCACCTCATATCGCCCCATCGCAAAACGCTCTATCGAAACCTCATGCACGGGCTGTTCATCACTGTCTCGAACACCTTGAATATCACCCATGCGAAACGTACCAGCCGGAATAACGACCATTTCTGGGCCTAAACTGCCATCAGCTAAGGTATCTTGAAAGATTTCCAAATCGTTTTTATCAGAGATAACCGCTTGTGTTTGTATTTTCCGAGTGCTGCCTTTTTGAACTTGAACCTGTTCTTTTTGACCGCTTTCAGTTTGCGTTTCGGATTTTTTAACATCTTGCTCACAAGCCATCAGTTCCTTTTGAGTTTGCGAAACCTCTCTTTCAAAATCCTTGGCTTGCTTTTGAGTTTGTTGTACTAGGGCATCTTGTTTCCGAGCGGATTCTTGGGCTTGTTCCGCTAACTGCTGTTGACTACTGCCATACCAAGCTACCCCTATTATGATCAATAAGGCTAAACTCCCACCAAACCCTAATAGCTTTTGCTGTATCGCAATCCTGCGATTTGCGTTCGATAATTGAATCGTGATCTCGGTCGTTATCACCCGATTGTTCAATTCCGCTTTGCTTTTCAGTCCCGCAGAAAAGCGGGCGATTCCACTCTTCTCAATAAACCTTTTCGGTAACAGATGAACAGGGTATTTCTTCTCTTTGGCCTTTTGTAACCAGTCAGACGCTATCGCAAATTCATTTCCCCGCAACAGTGAATCATTACTTTTACCCGCACCATTCCAATCTAGCGCCCGTTGCAACCATTTGGTGTGCTGATGGACATGTTCTCTATCGATCTCCAGCTTGCTGATTAATTCATTGAAACTGCTCAGAAATTTACTATAATCGCGCTTTTCTTCTTTGAAATCAATCCATTGAATCGTTTC
>JAYQWI020001064.1:0-5154 GCA_035871815.2 Candidatus Parabeggiatoa communis | reverse complement strand
GTATTTTGTTAATGGGTATTCACAAGGATGAAAGCTTTAATCTCCATGCTTTTAATCCAAAAACTTGTGAAACCGTCGCTGAAGAAAATGTCTTTTCAGAGACATTTGACGATGTAGAAGGTATTGCCTTACCAAAAGACGCTTGTACACGTTAATCTTGTTAGTTTGTAGGTGGGTAAGTGGACGGCAGGATATTTAAAAGAATACCGTAATTGAACCGTCCGTTTACCCACCCAAATCCACTACCCAATTCGATGCACTCAATAAGAGATAGAAAATTAAGTTTTAGCTTGAAAACTTCTGGTTCGGTGATATCAAAAGTGGTTTTTTGAATTTGATTAGACATAACGATTTTATATGTTACAATGATTGGAAAAATAATTCAATGCGAAGGTAAAAACTAATGAGCACTAATCCAATTTCTGACATTGTTAATGAACGTGTAGATGACATTCCATTGTTGCTAACCCATTTGATACAAATGGGTATTGTAGAGTTATTAGACGCTAATTTTCCAACTCATGGTAATTGGGATGGTTTAAGCTTAGGGTGGACGACAGCAATTTGGTTGACTCACGTACTTTCCCAAGCTGACCATCGTTTAAATAAGGTTGAAGATTGGGTTGCCAAACAGGTTCAAACAATTTCAGTTATTACTGGTCAGGATATTCGACCATTAGATTTTGCTGATGATCGTTTAGCGGCTATTTTACGCTATCTTAACCAAGACGAACAATGGCAAAAATATGAGATCGAACAAGGCAAGCATACAATCAGAGTATACGATCTTTCGACTGAAATAGTTCGATTAGATGCGACAACCGCTAGCAGTTACACTGAACCAAAACAAAAAAGCATATTTCAGCTGGGTCACAGTAAAGATAAGCGTCCAGATTTGGCTCAAGTTAAAATCATGTTAGCCACCTTGGATCCATTCGGTTTACCTTTAGCCACTCAAGTGGTAGAAGGTAATGAAGCAGATGATCCTTTATATGAACCTGCTATAAAGCAAGTTCGTGATACTCTTAACCGAAAAGGAGTATTGTATGTTGGCGATTGCAAAATGGCGGCAATTACTATTCGTGCTGGGATAGAAGCAGCAAAGGATTATTACCTCATGCCTTTACCTGCCACGATTGTACCGAATGAAGTATTGGATACCTATCTAAAGCCTGTTTTGGATCAGAGTAAAGTTCTTGACCCCATTTGCCGCTATAATAACAAAGGTGAAGTAGAAGAAATCGCTCAAGGCTTTGAATTAATCGAAACCGTAACTGGTGAAACCGAGGGTGAAACAATATCTTGGGAAGAACGACGTTTGGTTATACGTTCAATTAATTATGCAGAAGCACAAGAAAAAGCTTTGAATAAACGCCTTAAAAAAGCTAAGAAAGATATTGCTGATCTCACTTGTCCACGCAGTGGATACAAATGTATAACAACTTTAAATTTATTTTGGCCAGCTGTCAATGATATTCTTAAACAATATAAGGTAGAAGGCTTACTCGAAATTGAGGCAAAAGAGTCAATTATTAAACAGCACCGTCGCCGTTATCGTGACAAACCAGATCGTGTTGAAATTCAACAAGTACTTGATGTACAAGTTCAAGATAATAAAGTTGCCCTCAACACGGCAATAAATCGTCTTGGATGGCGAGTTTATGCTACAAATGCCCCAATTGAAACACTTCGGCTAGATGATGCCGTACTCATCTATCGTGAAGAATATTTTATAGAACGAGGTTTTGGTAGATTGAAAGGAAAACCTCTTTCTTTAACTCCTATGTACTTGCAAAGAGATGAGCATGCGACGGGATTAATTCGTTTATTAACTATTGGTTTGCGTGTTTTAACGTTATTAGAGTTTGTAGTGCGTAGTAAACTCGAAGAAGAAAGTGCCGATTTAGTCGGTCTTTATGCTGGTAATCCTAAACGTAGAACTGCACGACCAACCGCCGAAGCATTATTAGGTGCTTTTAATTATATAGACTTAACTCGTATCAAAGAAGTTGATGGAATTTCCTATCACTTGACCCCGCTTACTGCCTTACAACAAAATATTCTAGAATTACTTGGTTTTTCATCAACCATTTACACTCAACTTGTTTCGTGACTTTTTCCAATTCTCAAATTCTATGTTTTAAATCACCGAACCATAAGTTATTCACATCACTTAACAAAATGCTCACTTGTCACAAGACTCAAATAATCTGTGATAGAGTCATTATATCAAACAATGGTTTATTGTGAATTGAGAGCCGTTATCAGTTATCTCTTAATACTCTAATCTAAAAATATTAAGACTTAAAATATCAATATTGATTAGGCTTTCCATTGCTTTGGCAATAGGCACAAATATTAATTATTAAAACTTAAAAAAATTTGTCACGCAAATAAATATCCGTGATACAGTATTAATCATAATCTTATTCAGATTACTTAACAAAAGGCTCACTTGTAACACGACTAAACTATTCGTGATATAGTTAATTAATTTAACGGGTGCCGATTTGGATTTGATAATAACACATAATAATTATATGACTTGATATCAATATAAAAAAGCTTTTGTCAATTAATAAAGGGTAAGTTGTCACATTATTAAATATCCATGATACAGTAGTTATCATAATGTTATTAAGATAAATTAAAAAAAAGGATAACTTGTCACGCAAATCAATATCCATGATAGAGTAATCATATCAAGCTTAATCATGGCTTATTGTGAATGGCTGTCAAACCTGTTATCAGTTATCTCTAATCACAAATATTGAGACTTAAATATCAATATTGATTAGGCTTTCCACTGCCAATTATTGGCAATATTCACAACTGTCGGTTTTTTAGGGATTTTGTTTATGCCATAAAACAACCGAAATTAACCACTCTAGGAGACATCATTATCTATGAAGAGTTTTACAACAACACTACTTTGTACCCTCATACTTTTGGCACCGCTGACCTACGCCAAAGAAAGCCTCAAAATAGGTGCAGGTGGGCCTAATGGTGAGTACACTAACACGATTGTCCCTGCCATTAATGCGGCATTGAATAAATACGGCTATAGTGCTGAAGCGGTTATTTCGGCGGGTAGTCAAGAGAACATCGACAAAATTTTGTCGGAAGAACGACTGGTTGGTTTAGCCCAACTCGATGTGGCTGCATTGAATATGCAAGAGGGTGATTTTCAAGAAGATTTGGTATTGTTAGGCAGAAAAATTGCCCCTGAAGCACTTTTTTGTGCTGCACGTCAAAATGGCAATGTGATGAGTTATGATGATCTGACGGACCCTAAGAATGTCAAACATGCCATTAACATTTCGGTGGGAAAGAAAAAGAGTGGTACTGAGCGTACTTTTCAGTATTTGATCACGCTCGATCCTAAGTTGAAAAAGGAGTATTTCACCTTTTTCCATGATAACACTCAATCCGAATTGAATCGCCTCAATTCGGGCCGCCGTGATCTGGTTTGCTTTGTACTCAATCCAAACACTGAAAATGCGCTCATAAAGCAAGTGGCAGATAATCCTGCTCTGTTTTTTATTGAGATCAACAATCCCCTGTTTGACAAAGCTAAGGTTAAAACGTTTGACGTTTACGATATAGTCGATGTCCCTTTCTTCACAAAGTCAAAATGGATTGTTTTGACGGAAACCAAGACGGTTAAAACGCTGGTGACGTGGGTATACTTGGTTGCCAATGACAAAAAGCTATCCAAAGAACTCAGATCGGATCTTATAAGAGTCGTGAATAAAAAGGACTTGTTACCTGATAATTCTACCGCGGGTAAAGCAAAAGAGATGATTTGCAGCTTTTTGCCGGATTCTGTTAGAAAGCAAAGTTGTGAATAATCGGCTCGTATTTGTGTTGTAAAACAAGGGGCAGTCATCTTATTGGCTGTCCCCTCTTAAGGAGGCACCTATTTTGTTTTTTGAAATAATGACTAATAGCTTCAAACACGCAAGGCAAAATCTTTGGAAATGGTGTCAAAAACGATATTTTTTAATTAAACCAATAACTTGTCTATGGGCCCTTTTAGTGAGTGTTATCCTGATGCCTATTTCTGGTTTTTTCAAATTGGGCCTTATTTTTGACAAAATTGGTTTGTGGCTAGATAGCAAGCGTAAAAAAATTATTAATTGCCTCAAGTCTAGCGCAGATTCCCTGTCTAGGTTAAAACGCGCTTATTTTTTTACGCCTATAAAAATGATTTTCTGTTTTCCCTTTGCAATATTGTTGGCCATTCTTCCTCAACTCAGCGGCAATGTGATGATAGAAAATGAAGCGGCTGGTGAAGATTTGAATTTTTTGCGTGACACAAGACAAAGTTACTTCAATATCGCCAAAAATCTACTTCAAAATCTTGCAGTACATGGCATCTGGTTCTGGCCTATTGCATTTGTTATAGCCATACCAGCAGCTTTAGTTGCAATACTTTTAGGTTTCATTTTTTTGATTCTTCGCATACTCGACCCGATAGGTTACCTCATTGGCAAATTAAAAGATTTCACGGCATCAAAAAGCAAAAAATTAGCTGATAACACAGGGAATCATGTTTTTAATGCTTTTTTCAATCCAATCATTTTGGTTGTATTCGCTTTTCCAATCGCGACATTTTTAGTGTTAATTGCTTTTTTGCTCCAGGAAAAAGAAAATTAACTCATTGATTTTTAGGCGAACACGTAGATTGGAGCGCATTTATAAAAAATGCTGCTCTTTTCGTTCCAAATTTATTTTGCAGCGATTGGAGTACAAAATTTATTTTGCGATTTTCGTTCCAAATTTATTTTGCGATTGGAGTACAAAATTTATTATTGCGATTTTCGTTCCAAATTTATTTTGCGATTGGAGTGCAAAATTTATTTTGCAGCGATTGGAGTGCAAATTTTGCGATTTTCGTTCCAAATTTATTTTGCAGCGATTGGAGTGCCTGTTATTTTGCGAGGAATATGGCGAACACGTCGGTTCGCCCCTACAGCGAATACTTCTGATTTTGTAGGGGCATAGCTGTGTGTCTGCCCTTAACTCAATCTAATTGCCTTTTATTTGATTCTTTTAATGTAAGCATTTCAACCTTGTCTTTTTAACTCACTTTTAAATTCATCAGGAAAACCTATGAAAAACAAACCTTTAGTAGCGGCAAGCACCGCATTA
>JAYQWI020001063.1:0-6288 GCA_035871815.2 Candidatus Parabeggiatoa communis | reverse complement strand
TAACTGCTCGGACTAGTCGTGATTTGATTGTTGTAGCCCATCAAAAAATGACCGAAGAATGGTGGGAAAATCATCGTTTAGAATTTCAATTGTATATCTCAGAAATCGTATTAAACGAAGCGAGTTTAGGTGATCCAACAGCAGCTAGCAAAAGAGTTCAAGCATTACAAGGAATTGAATTATTAGATGTCAGCAATGAAGCTATCTTGTTGTCAAAAAAATTGATTGGCCCCAGTGTATTACCGCAAAAAGCCACAGAAGATGCACTTCATATTGCCATTGCAACTATTCATAAAGTGGATTATCTATTAACTTGGAACTGTAAACATATTGCTAATGCCAAAATGCGATTAGCGATAGAAACGGTTAATGAACAATGTGGCTATAAAACCCCAATTATTTGTACACCAGAAGAACTCATAGGAGAATGACAATGACATGGACTGATCCTATTCTTGAAGAAATCCATCAAATCCGCGAAGCACATGCTGCGAAGTTCAATTACGATATAGAAGCGATAGTAAAAGATTTTCAAGAAAAGCAAAAATCTCGCGGTAAACCTATCGTTTCATTTGTAGATAAAAGCAAAGCCAAAGCCAATAAACGGTTGTCATAGACACATACTTCGCACAGTAATGGTTAATGCTTAATGCTAATTTTTATAAGGCCATAAATTTGACAAGACATAGAATCGTTTACGCCATACTCTTGCTTATTGTGATAGGGCTTGGGCTGGCTTCACGCCGCTATTCTGATATCCTGCCTGATTTTATTGCAACGTATGCCGGGGATACGTTATGGGCATTAATGGTATTTCTGTTGATTGGTTTTGTGTTCCCCGCGTTTTCAACGCTAAAAGTTGCCACGATGGCATTGATTTTTTCATTTAGCATTGAATTGAGTCAACTGTATCACGCGCCTTGGATTGATGAACTACGTCAATATCGCCTCGTTGCTTTAGTCATTGGACACGGTTTTTTGTGGACAGATTGGCTATGTTATAGCGTTGGCGTAGGAATAGGCGTTATAGGTGAAAAGGTATCTTGTATTGTCAGCAATTGAGTGGCCTTTTTCTTATCCGAACTATAATTGAATGCCGTTAGAATCAAAAACTGGTTTTCGGGATCCGTGATCCGATAGCGTAGAATTTTCAACGCTTTGAGTTGATGTCGAGGAAATTTAAACTTTTCAATGATGAGCATAACTTGTTCCGATGTAAAACTATTACGATAAGCAGCCAATTCCACAATATAAAATTGTTCTTTAGGAAATTTCTGACAACTCAGCGCGTCTAGCAAATCCAAAAAAACGACCAGTTTCATTAAAGCCGGCATTTTTATCTCTTTTTTCGATAAGGCTGCGAGTGTGGCTTCCACATCTTCTGGTTGCCTCAGTACAAAACGGGCTTTCTTTTGATCTGTCGCAAAACGGAATGCCTCCACAATTTTAAAATTATTGCCTCTATCATCAATTCGAGAACGGAGCATTTCAAGTACACGCAATTGATCTTTGGCAAAGATCAATTTTTCAAAGAGTTGTATTACCTGATCGCAAGTAAAAGTATTATTCGCAGCAGCCGTTTTTATCAAGGCAATCTGATCCGTGGGCGCATTTTCCTCATCTAATGTTTTTAACAAGCCCGGAAAATCTAATTGAGTCATATTCAGTTATCAGTTATCAGTTATCAGTTATATTAAAAGCCACGGAATGACACGGAAAGCACGGAATATTTCCGTGTTTTTCCGTGTTTTTCCGTGGCAAAATCTACCCGAAGAAAAAATCCGTTGTACTATCATCAAGGAAAAACAAATGAGTTTAGACGAAAATTGGTTTACTGAACAAGCTTCACCGACTGAATGTGCTTTTTCGTTACACATTCAGAAAAAATTACACGAAGAAGAAACCCCTTTTCAAAAGATTGCCATCTATGAAACGACAGAATTTGGGAATTTGATGACACTTGATGAGATGATTATGCTCACCGATCGTGATAATTTTATTTATCATGAAATGATGTCTCATCCAGTGCTCTTTATGCATCCCAATCCGCTCAAAGTCGTCATTATTGGAGGCGGTGATTGTGGCACTTTGCACGAAGTCTTAAAACATACCACAGTTGAAAAAGTGATAGAAGTTGAAATTGATGAGCGTGTGACTCGTATTTCAGAGCAATATTTTCCAAGTCTCTGCGAATCTAATGATGATCCACGCGCAGAGTTTTGTTTTCAAGACGGCATTGAATGGATGGCAAGGGCCCAAAAGAACAGTATTGATGTCATCATTGTCGATAGCACCGATCCCTTAGGGCCCGGAGAAGGTTTATTTACCGCCGATTTTTACCGTGATTGTTGGCGCGTGTTGACACCAGAAGGCTTGTTGGTACAGCAAAGCGAGTCACCCCTGCTGCATTTATCGCTATTACAATCTATACACGAAGCCATGCATAAAGCGGGTTTTAAGACGACACGCTCTTTGCACTTTCCACAATGTGTTTACCCATCAGGATGGTGGACAGCGACAGTGGCCGGTAATGGTGATTTAACACAATTCAGGGAAAAAGAAGCCCGCAATAAATCCTTTCAAACGCGCTATTATAACGCCGAAATTCAAAAGGCCAGTTTTGCACTGCCTAATTTTTTAATAGAAGCGTTACCTGATTAATCTTTATGTTTTGTAGGGTGGGTAACGGGGTTGCCCACCATTTCCATCAATGTCGGGTGGGTAACGGGGTCGCCCACCATTCCCTCTTATTAAACAAATGCCCATTTTAATACTTCCCGCACAATATTCAGAAGACTCCATTTTATTGTGGCACACTGCGGCTTCAGAAGGCTGGATAGTGCAAAGACTTCAAACTTGGAGAATGGTTGACCCAATTGAAGGCGAAAAGATAACACTCTATGGAGAACCTCTCTTTGCCGCAGCAATAGCAGAACAACTGTCATTAGCATTACTTGAACCCCCATTAGATTGGCTTTGTCAACTGCCATTTCATTTTGTCAAACGCCGCATCCAATTTGCCAAACTTGCCAATCTCAATACCATCAAATGGCCAGCATTTGTCAAGCCTGCCGATGATAAATGTTTTCCAGCCGGCGTGTATAACGCCATTTCAGAAATCCCAACGATTGAACACTTAGACAATTCAACACCCATTCTGATATCTGAACCTGTCAATTGGCAGTGTGAATTTAGAGCCTTCATTTTGGAAGGGGGTTGTGAAACGATTTCAATTTATGCCAGAAATGAAAATTTAGCCCAAACCTCTGATGGTTCTTGGCCTGCAAGTGAGCTTGAAATGAATGCCGCAAAAACATTTTTGACTTCACTGCTAAGCGAAGTACCCTTACCCCCTTCTGTTGTCATTGATATCGGTATCATTGCTGATCAAGGTTGGGCAGTGATTGAAACCAATCCGTCATGGAGTTCAGGTATTTATGGATGCGATGCCAAAGCCGTGCTGCGAACGATTACAAGAGGCTGTCAACCTCTGACGAATTTGCCATTTCAAGATAAAAAATGGATAATCAAAAGAAGCAACTCACTCATTTAAAATAATTAAGTTTACGTTCTTAAGTTTTTCTGTCGTTATAACTTTAGTTTGCGCCTTGGAGTGCAAACTTTAGTTTGCTGTTTGTTAATTCGTTAATTGTTAATTGAGATTTAACACCCCAGATTGGGCCCAAGGCTTGGAAGTTCCGTGCTAACATCAGTCGGTAATAAAATGAGCAAACAATACATAAATGTATTTAAACAAGCTGAAAAACATCAAGAAGAAAAACAGATGAAGTTAATTTGTTATGCTTGCGAAAATGATGAAGTGCCTTTTTTAGAATACATGGAAAAGTATAAACTTGAGAGTACGGATTATGATTTTGAAGTAGAGCAGAAAGTGAAACATATCTTACACATCAAAGATGCACTGATTTATCTGCTTCAACATAAAGGAAGTTACAACATTTCTATGACAGAACAATATAAAGGCAGAGAAATCGGTATTTTAAAAATTCAAGAAAGTGAGATTTTGGTGAGAATTGGTTTTTATACCAAAGTAGGGGAAGAAATTATTTTACTGGATGCGTTTGATAAACCTAAAAAATATGGGAACAAAGCGAAAGGAAAAGAAGTCAACAAGATGATTCAAGAGGCATTAGACACTTTTGAAGCTTACAAAGATGACTACCTAAAAAACCGAAAATTTGTTCCCATTCCTTTTGAAGTATAAAAGCGAACTGTTAGGAGTTGAGTGATGAAAAAATATACCAATGTGTTTGAACAAGCGGAAAAACACCCAAAAGCTAAACAGTTTCACGAAGAAAACTTCGCACGTATCAGGCTTGCAGAAGCCATTCATCGTGAACGTATGGCTCAAAACCTCACAATGGAGGAATTGGCTGAAAAGGCTTATCTCACGCCTGCCTTGGTGAGTAGTATTGAAAATGCACAAATTTCAACAGGCATTGAGGTTATCTTTAGAATTTTTAAAGCATTGGGTAAACAGAAGATTGAGTTGCAGTGTGTCTAAAAAATTTCCTAAACCGGACGCTCATTATTATAGCATTTTTCGATTGAATGAAGTACAAAGGCGAATCAATCACAGGTTAAATGTGAATAGTTTTGTCGTTTTGTAGGGTGGGTAGAACGAAGTGAGTCGCAGACCAGCGAAGCTAAACCCACCATTTTCGGCTAATCCCAAAAGAACGTTTCTGATTGTAACGGATTTTGGGGACAGTATTAATTAATGGGGTTTTTCCATTATTTGCCCCTTTCATCCGTTATAACGAGGAACGTTTTAATATGATCGAGCCAACACGAGAAGAAATTATCCGTAGTGATAACCCTTGGTGGAGTAACACGCCTCAATCATCACTCTCACCTTTAAAACTTGGGTTTTTGAACCGGTTCTGAGGCGTTTAAAAGGGGGTATGACACCGGTTGTCGCTTTGCGCGGCCCTCGTCAAGTCGGTAAAACGACATTAATACAACAGATTATTCAACACTTACTAGATGAAGGGGTACCCTGGGCACCTCAACTCAAACATCTGGTTGATATGAGTGCTGTTCGTGTCATGATCACTGGCAGTTCAGCATTAAAAATTGCAAAGGCACAAGACAGTTTAGCCGGGCGAGTGAGTACGATTGAAATGGGCCCCTTGTTTTTACGCGAGATTGCCGCTTTCAGGGGTTGGGATGAATTGCCCCCTTTTCTAACGCCTTTCAATGGGTTAGCTCAACTCAAAACACAAAAATTCTGGCAAGACTTGCGTGAATTTGGACAACAATATCAAACTATACGACAAAGTGCTTTTACGGCATTTTCTGAACGAGGCGCGTATCCAATTGCCCATCTTTATCCTGATGCCCCATGGGAAGAAATGGGCTGATCAATTGAATGAAACCATTATCAAGCGTGTTATTCAACATGATTTACAGCAACGAGAAACCGAACATGATGAACGGTTATTGGAAACGGTTTTTCTGCAAACTACAAAAACTATTGATTTTTTGAGTACAATTTTTTGAGTACAATCAGCGTTCTATCACGTTTTTAGTTTTTAGATTTGCTCTTTTCCTCATTTTCTGTTTAATCTATTGAACACTCTAAAAAATGAAAGACGAACTAGAATTAAATAAGGTTGTTTTAGTCGGCCGCATTTACGAAGAATATGCCCAATATTTTGATTTCAAATCCTTACAACTGGAAGGACAAAAAATATTAGATATGGGAGCAGGCGTAAGTTCCTTCTGTGCAGAGGCGCACGAGAAAAATTATACTGTTTTAGCAGCCGATCCAATCTATGCGCTGCCAAGCCCTGTATTAGAAAAGCGTTGTCAAGCCGATTTAATCAATATCCTTTCCCAACTCCCTAAAGTGATGCACAACTATCAATGGCAACTTTATAAAAATCTGGAAGGATTAAAAGCTTATCGGGAAAAGGCTTATAAAACATTTCTTCAAGACTTTGTTCAAAATCCAACACATTACATCGCAGAATCTCTCCCCAAATTATCCTTTCAAAATGATGGGTTTACCTTAAGCTTAGTCTCCTATCTTTTGTTTTTATACGAAGACTTGTTTGATTATGCATTTCACCGAGACAGTATTTTGGAACTCTCAAGAGTCACATCAGGTGAACTCAGAATTTATCCACTGCATTATTATAAAGGAACCCGATCACGTTATCTGGACAAACTGCTGAATGATGACAGCTGTCATCACCTTGACTTTGAGATCAGAAAGGTTGATTTTGAATTTTTAAACAACGCAAATGAAATGTTGATTGTTAG
>JAYQWI020001062.1:0-8529 GCA_035871815.2 Candidatus Parabeggiatoa communis | reverse complement strand
ACGGTGACAGAGGCCGAAGCGCCACTGTTGTCGCTGACCGTCAGATGATAAACCCCTGGTAAACCAGGTGATTTATAGTTGACATTGGCGGCATGGGGATCATCGACATCACCGCCGACGACTGTCCAGATGTAAGCGCCATCGCCGCCTATGGCAGTGAAGGCCGTTTCTGAATCGGGTGTGACTGCGATTTCAGGGCCGGCTGGATCAATTTTTAATTGGCCATCATTGTTGAAGGTGGCTGTTTTAGTGCGCCCTTTGGCATCTGTTAAGGTGACTTGAATGGTGGCAGGTTCGGCACCTAATGTGATTTCAACACTTTCATTGTCATTGCCAGAGATTTGGGAAGTCGCGCCATCAATTTTCCATTGATATGGCGATTCGGCACCACTGGCGGTTAATTGCAGCGTTGAAGTGGGTGAGAAATGCTTGCCGTCAACGGCCGGATCAAGGGTTAAGGCGGGTAAGACATTGATAATGACTGTGGCGGTAAAGCCTTTTAAATCCTGAACACTGAGTTTATCAGAACCGGCTAAAGTCGGCGTGTAAAGGGTTTTATCAGCGAGTGTTGTGGACAGGCTGCCGTTCAAGGTGTTCCAACCATAAGTGCCATAGCCTCCGGCGGCCATAAATTCTAAGGCGTTATCGCCAACGGCCATAATGGCTGATGTGGGCGTGATGCTCAAAGGTGCCGCAGGTTGTAGTGTCTCAAAGCAGTGTTCTTGAGATTGTGTATTGGCAGTTGGATTACTGGCCTGAACAAAGTAGCACACCTTTTCGCCAAGATTAACGGTTGGGATGCGTTCAATATAGAGATTCGTCTGAGAAGACAAGGAGGCGTTGGCACCCGTTACGGCTTGTGTCATGGGTAGCGTTGTGGCCGTCCCCCCGTTGATGGTGTAGACTAAATCGACTTGTCCAGCACTGGTTGTATCCAGTCCAGCAACGATGGCATGAATGGCGAAAGGCCCTGTATCTAGGGTGTCAGTGTGTCGCGTGACATCAATAATGCTGACGGGAACTGTATTGACTGCCAGCTTGTGGCCTTTTGTGGAGACATTATTACTGATATCTTGAGCCACCACTTCGACATCAAGGCCTTTAAAACCGGCAACGAGATCAGGTATTGTGGCCGTAAACAGGCCGCCACTTTCAGACATGGGCATATTGCCCCAAAGGACTTCACCGGTTTCACGGTATTTCAGGGTAACTGCTAGGCTGGCTGGGCCACTTGGTACATCGTTGATCTGCGCGCTGACAGAGACGGGCTGCTGGTAGTCGTAAGTATCGGGCGTGATAGTGCCGATCACAGGCGTGGGATCTTCGGCGCAAATTCGCCATTGGCCGCCTGGGGCATTGCCTTGATTGGCTGGAACGCTGGTATTGCGACCTTCATTGTCTATCGCTTGAATGGCGAAGGCAAAACAGTCATTGACGTTCAGTGTGCCGCCATAAGTATAGTTGTACAGGTTAGCACCGCCCGTACTCATCGCATTGGTAGTGGGTATCGCTGCCGGATCCAGCCAACTGATATTGACCGTTTGAATGCTGCCGCCATCAGGATCAGTCACACTGGCTTCAATGTTCAAAGGGCTTGTCCCCAATATCACCCCTTGATTAATCATATCTTGGGTAACTTGAGAAAGCGAGATGACGGGATTGGCTCCGATTTTAAACGGTTCTTTGTCTTCACCACCGGGTTCATTGGCACTGGGTGTGACATGTAACCAGTGTTCGCCAGGGCCAACATGGGTGAGCAGCGAAACGCTGTAAGTGTTAATAATGCTGTTCGCGATGCTGTCAAGAATGCTCTCAAAGGGATCACGAATATTGTAAAGCTGCCCATTGGTTTGATTCACAGCTTGAACAACATTGCCCAAATGCCCATAGGAAATCCCATAGACTTTTGAGGCATTATTTTTGACCACGGGCATGGCGCTATTGATGTTGTACTGCTTGGGATCACCATTTTCATCCGTGATCAAGAGGGTAATGCGCTCTGCGCCATAACGGTAAGGATATTGGGAGGCCTGTACCAAACAATCAAACCATTCCTCAGTGCCGCCACTTGCATTTAAGCCACTGACTTCATTAATAAAATCCTGTTCAGTGGCATAAAAATGCCCATTGTTCAGTTGACGTAGAAAAGGCTGTGGTCGTTGACCAAAAGTGATCAAACCCAGTCGCACATCAAAATGTTGACTGGTTAACTTGTTGACAAAGGCTTGGGTATGCGTTTTAACGGCTTGAATTTCGTCGCTCATACTGCCAGAAATATCCATGCAGAACACCACATCGGCCATCGCCTTGGGCTTAGGGGGTCTAACAATCGTGGCTTGTACCGGATTACCATCCACTTTGACTGTAAAATCAGCAGGATACAACACATCAGAAGGCGCTTGGTTATTAAACAGTTTAAAATAACCACTGACCAGTGCCGAACCATCAGCGTTATCGATCACCTGTATTCCCGGATCGAGATCAACATTGTGTCCCGTATAGCTTGGTGGCCCCCCTATTGTGAGTCCGGGGATTAACAATAGGCTTAGCCACAAGCCTGTAAAGTAGGCTTTTTTCATAATGCTTTCTCCTCCTAGTTGAATTTAATTTCAAATAAATCTGCAATGTTGAACTCATATTGGCCGGGCGTACATAAAAGCACGGCCATAACGTAATAACCCTTCTGCCCTGCAAAGGGCGTTCTGGGGATTAATTCAATCACCCTATCCTTAACGGACAAGTGCGCCAAATTCACATTGTCTCGGAATTTGGCTGGAAGTAGGCCTTCTTCCAGTCTCCATGGTGCCAAAACACCCTTGGCATCAAAGAAAAAGAAGTTGTCATTCGCAACATTGACCATGCCAACATAGATGTCGTAATGGCCTGTGTCGTTCAATACCACAATGGCACCAAATTCGTCTCCTGACTCAACAAGGAAAATGGGCCCTAATATGCCGCTCGACTCCGTCGTCGTGGTGTTGATGGTGATAGCAGCTACTTGAGAGAATTCTTGGGCCGCTGCAATTCCCGTAGATAGGGAGGTTCCAAGCACGAATCCCAATATCAACACGCCTCTTGGGATGAGTTTGCATAGCTGTCGCTTTTTCATAAGTCATTTTCTCCTGTGAATGTTATTTTTGAAATGGTCAAGGTAACAAAGCAAACTGAAAAGGTCAAATTGCGTTTCATGTTCAGATGTTCATAAATAATAGAATAATGCTGAATATTAAATACATCGTATTAATTATTAATTGTTAAAACTAAATAATAAACGCTAAACGCTTTGATATCAGTTGGTTAGAAAACAGGTTTACTGAAATTCCACCCGTCATTTGAACGTGGCATAGAATAATTCAAAATAATGTACATTTCGAGTCCGTTTGTGTTGCATCTGACTTAAAGCGATGCAACAGTTAATGGTCAATTATTAATTTATTAATGCTAAACACTTTTATATCAGTTAGAACGAACACTCACTGAAATTCCACCCGTCATTTGAACGTGGCATAGAATAATTCAAAATGTTCTCTATTCAATAGTCCGTTTGTGTTGCATCTGACTTAAATTCACGGGGCACTGGGATCATTTAATGGGAAAAGAGTTTTAGGGGGTTCTGTGGTGGGAAAAAGGATTGTAGATTTGCTCTGCCTCGCGTCTCTATTCGTTTCTAAAAATCCTTTATATAGTAGATATGCGAGGTATCGACAGGGATGCGAGGTATTGACGGGCGTATTCCCAAAAAATTGCAACGAAAATCGGGCCGAAGCAAAATAAATTTTGCACTCCAATGCCGGCGCAAAATAAATTTTGCACTCCAAAGGCCTTCGCAAAATAAATTTTGACAGAGACGCGAGCATCGCGTCTCTACTGTTTGCGCCATTCCCAAGGGGTTTGATGGAGGCCGGGTTCTGACCAAATGCCTAGTTTGGCCTCTTTGGCTGGTGTTTCGGCCGCTTTATATTCTGGTTTTTTGCAATACGCTTCGTAAACGGCCGCTTTTCCTGCTTGAACTTGGGCTAGGTTTAAATTGATTTCGCCGCTGTAAACTTCTCCCACTGTTCGCCCATAACGATCTTTGTTAATCTCTATTAAGTTGACTGTTTTACCCGTAATAGCGCGCAAATGATCGCGTGCTTGAATACCCCAAGGTTTTTGCTTCATTTCTGGTGTGTCAATACAGTACAGGCGTACTTTGGTTTTCTCGGATTGGCCACCACATTGCAAAGTCATGGTGTCACCATCGTAAATCTTTAACACTTCACAGGTTGATGGGCTAGTTGGAAACAACATATTTTCAACACAACCGCCATTATTCAGCAATAATGACAGCACGACAATGCCAATGATGGCTAACATGGGGTATTTTTGTTTGTGCAGACGATTGCTCAGTGATAAAAGTGATTTAAGTTGTGTTTTGTTCATCTGATTTCGCGCAACAAATTTAAGTAGGTGTTCATGAAATTCGGACGTTTTTCGCATATAACAGGCATGTCCAGCCTGTTTTAAAATTCTTTTTTCAGCGTTAGGCATCGCTTTGCATAAACGATTTGCCCAAGCCACTGGCACCAATTTATCATTGTCGCCCCAAAACGCTAAGGTTGGCACGGTGATACCACGCAACTGCGCTTCAAAATTTGGAATGCCAACGGGCGCGATGGGAACAAAACCTCTTAATTTATCAGGATGATTGATGAGTAAAGGTAAACTAAATCGGCCACTCATTGAGGGCGAAACAATAATCGGTTTAACGAGCTTTAACTCTGCCATCAACTTGATTAAAAAATGGGCCTTGTCTGCATCGTCGCTGGCCGCTGATTCTCCAAATCCAGGCAAATCAATTGCCACGGCACGATAGCCCTTTTCTGCCATTAAAGCTAAGGTGCCTAAATCCTCCCATGTTTTAGCGTTAAAACTCGCACCATGTAAAAAAAGTATCGAAACGGGATTGGATTGCCCCATTTCCAGATAATGAATGGATTTTTGATTTATGAGCAGATAATTGGATTTTATCGCAGTATTCATCATCATTTTTCCACAATGCTTCTGTTATCATGACACTAATGGGGTGGGCGTGGCGTTTTTTGGATTTATGGGCTGATAAACCTGTTGTATCACTTCAGAAGCATGATTCAACAAAAAATCCAAAAAGGTGCGTGCCACCAAAGACAGTTTTTTATCGCTCAAATGGGCAACATACCAATAGCGTTTGAGCGGAAAATCTTCGACATCCAATATTTTAAGCGTACCTGTGTTGACTTCTGAATTAACCGTATGTCTTGATAACACAGAAACCCCTAATTCGGCTATCACCCCTTGTTTGATTGATTCACTGCTACCCAACTCCATCTCTGTTGGCAATTCCAAATTCTGAGCGGCAAAAGCACGATTCATCGCTAAACGGGTACCTGAACCGACTTCTCTGATCAAAATAGTCTCTTGTGCTAATCGAGCTAAGGGAATGTTAGACTCATTAGCCAGCGGATGTTGGGGTGATGCGACGACGATTAAAGGATTTTCCAAAAATTGATGAGCGGTGACGTGCAAATGTTCAGGCACTTGTCCCATAATCACCAAATCATCTTTATTGTTGCTGAGCCGCTCTAAAACATGAGTGCGGTTTGTCACATTCAGACGAAAATAGACTTCAGGATAACGCGGTGAAAAGGCTTTGAATAAATGCGGCGTAAAATACGTGGCCGTCGTCACAACCGATATTTTTAATTGCCCTTTAATACTGCCCTGTAATTCATTCAGAGCGATTTCTAGCGCATCAATACGGTCAAAAATATCCACACAAGCGGGATACAATTCTTGTCCGGCTTCAGTGAGAAAAATGCGTTTGCCTATTTGCTCAAACAAGGACATGCCAACATGCCCTTCTAACTGTTTGATTTGTATAGAAACGGCGGGTTGTGTTAGACATAATTCGGCCGCAGCGCGGGTAAAACTTAAATGTTGTGCCACCGCTTTGAATAGCGTTAATTGGCGTAAAGTCATGTGCATATTGATTAGTACAACGAATGAGGGGGACGAATTTTCGTTCTTTAGCGAATTGAGGAACTTGTAATACGCCAAAGACGAGCCTTGGAAATTGGAAAACGAAGTAACGAAGCGACGTTTATTGAAAATTGTTAATTGTTAATTGGGATGATTTAAAATATTAATGTAAAAAACAAATATTTTAAATATTATTAAATAAAAACAATAAGTTAATCATTTATTCTTGACTCTTTCTCATTCCTTAATGAACTATTCCATAAGATTTTTAAAATGAGTTTTGATCGAGCCTCAATAAGGATTGTTTTATAACTGATTGTTTTGTAAATTGATTCAATTAAAATAAAAATTATCGTTAGTATAAGCAAATTTGCTTTTATTTTTACTTGTCAAATAGAGTAGAATAGTTTAGCATGATTTTTTTTGTGTCAATTGGCGATTCTTAATTGGTAATTAATAATAAACTTAATTTCGCGGCAAAAGAAAACTTCTTAATACAGTTTAAGTTGCTTTCGTGCCCTCGTGCCCTTAAAAAACAAAAAAAATAACGCGCGCAAAAGACGCAAAAGAATGCCATTTTTTGCACGCTAAAATTTAATTTTCCATCGCATCAACAATCTATTGATATAACGATGATCACAGTCATTGGTAACCTCAAAGGTGGCTCTGGTAAAAGCACAGTCACATTTAATCTAGCATTATGGTTGATACAAGCTGGTAAAACCGTATTGGCTTACGACTTGGATTTACAACGTACCCTAAGCGACGTGGTACAAGTGCGTCAAGAAGAAGGCTATGAACCGCAGTTAACAGTCTCTACTGATTTAAATTTGCCACAACATTTCAAATATGAAGCTGTGATAGATATCGGTACTGGCAATATGACGCAAATGAAACGTGCCCTATCGTTGGCTGATCGGATTATTGTTCCAGTTGTGCCGAGTCAAGCGGATCTTTGGTCTACCCAACGGTTTTTATATTTCATTGCCAGCGAAGTGAGAGGGAAACCGCCAGAAATCCTTATGTTTATTAATCGGGCCGATACGCATTCATCTATCCGTGAATCAGATGAAACTTATGACGCTTTGAAAACCTTACCGGGTATCAAACTATTAGAAAATCGCCTATATCAACGTATTACTTACCGACGTTCATTCAGCGAAGGCTTAGCCGTATTTGAATTAGAACCTTCTAGCAAAGCGGCAAAAGAATTTGAAAAATTTGCTCAACTGATTTATCCTTCCAAAAAATAAGGGCAACCCTTGTGGTTGCCCCCTTATCCCTTATGCTTTCCCCCTTATGCTTTCCCCCTTAGCATTCTTTTTCAAGATAACCTCGATTAACCCACCCTTCTAACGCCTTATATTTAATAGGCACCCAGCGCGATTTCCCAATTGAAAGTTCCTGCCCCGTGATTTGGATGTCAGTACCCTTAAACGAAATGCTCCCCACTCTATCAGACTGAACCCGTGGTTCTGCACGTATTGAAAGCGTATCATCGGCTGCCACCTTCACAACACGATAAGTACAAATCGGTGGAACAACCCGCAAACGTTGGCCTACTGACAAATTGTAAGGGGCTTCTAAATCGTTCCATTTGGCGATCTCCTTAACGGTTTTGCCGTAGCGTTTAGAGATGCTATACAAAGTATCGCCACGCTTGAGGGTGTAATAACGCGAGTCTTCAATCGCCTTGTTTAATTGACAGTCTTCTTCAAGATAACGATGATTCACCCAGCCAGCCATGTCTTTGTACTTGACTGACATCCATTGTGAGTTCTGCCCGTTAAATTCCTGCCCCGTTTTTTGAATCTCACTACCATCATACGCAATAACGCCCACGATTTGATACTGCTTATGGGGCCCAGAACGCATCCAAAGCACATCATCGGCCGATACATTGGCAACGCGGTAATAACAATCGTCGCTTGCTGCGAGGGCTTGTGGCAAAAATGGGCTTCCTACTAAGCAACCCACAGTCAGTGTTAAAAACAGTTTTCTTGGATTCATTACAATTCTCCGAAATATAGGGGGTATTGTAGGGGCAATCCCTTGTGGTTGCCCCTAAAAAGAGATGACATCAAATGACAAATTTTGATACATTTTAACCAAGCAATGGAGCAAGCACAAGGGATTGCCCCTATCAGTTTGTCAAAAGTACAAGTTGTAGAGACGCGATGCTTCGCGTCTCTAGTGAGGCATCGCGTCTCTACAACGACGCGAAAAAACACAGACGCGAGGCATCGCGTCAAAACAAAAAATCCAGCAGTCATTCTATTTTCCTGACCTTCGTCAAGTCAAATTTTTAACTCCAAAAGCCTCAAAAAAAAACACTGACACAGATTGATATAACAACGATGACAATATTAGACGGCGACGAAGTGCTATAGATTTTCATAAAAATAATTATTTCAAAAAGGGTGGCATTTTTAATCTCACGCAAAGCAACAAAGTCGCTAAGTCGCATTGAGAATACTTTTTTCATTTAGAGGTTGACAAACGAATAATGGGGAAAAATAGCCTAAAAGTCAC
>JAYQWI020001061.1:0-3741 GCA_035871815.2 Candidatus Parabeggiatoa communis | reverse complement strand
GAATTGATATTGCAATTGATCTCAAAAGCATGAGGATTGGCTATGAGCAAAGCCAACATGGCTTGATAACGAGTGATAGCCGTATTTGGCCGTACTTTTCCGGCAATAATCCAGAGCATTTCACCTGGTTTAATGGGGCCGGAGGTGTCAGTTGTCTGTGAATGTACTGAGTTGATTGTGATAACTGTGCCAATTAACACAGAAACGAGTAATCGTATGAATTTTTTCATTGATATAGCATTTTTCGATTAGGTTAAATACATTTTTTGATATGCAACCCCAGGCTCCACCCTCATCGTTAGACACCAGTATTTAAGTATTTGATTTAAATAATATTTTTAATTTAAATGGTGGGCAACAATCTTTACCCACCCTACATTTTGATTTAGGTATAACGATGAGGGTGAAACCTTTCGATATTCGCAAAAAATAGACAATCGTTATCTTATAGACAATTGATCTGAGTCAAGGTAAAAACAGTTTGTTGTTCATCGTAAAGCATTTCAAGTTCACATAAAAGCCTCTCATCGGGCGGATTAAAGATATCAACCCCTGGTAAATATAATAAGCCGGTTTCTCGTTGATAAGTTGAATGCACGTCTTGTAGCGGTATGCGAAAAGAATTGACGCTATTTAGGGTAAACTGAATGGGCGTACTATCAAACACAAAGGAAAGAGAGGCTTTCAATAAGCGTTCATCAGGTTGAGTCAACAGCACTGGAATGACTAACTGTCCAGTGTTGATATCAAGATTAGCATAATAGGCGCGATCATAAAGAAAAATATCGCTGGCTTCATTAAAATCGTTAGCGACGAGATTCCAGGCTTGGGATTCAAAAACCACCCACCGTCCATTTTGTGAAATCGCTGAAGGATAATTGGTGGCCGATTGATGCGGATAAAATTGGCTCACTAAACTCAAACGACGGGTTTGCCCCGTTTCACGATCATAGCTCAAAACATCTGTGGTTTGATTGTCATCATCAGCCACGATGTTATCAGCATCCGAATTAAATAACACATAACGCCCGTCGGCAGACAGGGCCACATCAAAAGAGGCCGCTTCGGCTTGTTGGCCGGTACTGTCAACACTGACACGCACGGTTTCACCCGTTTCGCGATCATGCACAAAAATGTCTTCGACTTCATTGGTGTCATCAGAAACCAAATTAGTGGCCCTGGAACCAAAGGCAACATAACGGCCTTCTGCCGATAGCACGGGATCAAAAGAATCCGCATTGCCCAATTCGCCGAGACTATTCACACTCACACAGTGTGTGTCGCCCGTTTCCCTATCATGTACAAACACATCAGTGGCTTTATTGGTATCGCCCTTCACAAAATGCGTCACATCAGAAGTGAAGGCGACATAACGGCCATTAGCCGAAATAGCGGCCCCAAAAGAGGCCCCTTCAGCTTGTTTCCCTTCAGACGTGACACTGACACGAGTGAGTTCTCGCGTTTCGCGATCCTGCACAAAAACATCGACTCTTTTATTCGTATCATTTTTAACGAGATTGGTGGCATAAGAGTGAAAAGCAATATAACGTCCCTCTGCTGAAATAGTCGGTTCAGAAGAGGTGGAATTGCCTTGCTGATTTTCGCTGTTCAGACTCACAAGATCGGTTAAACCCATTTCGCGATCATATACAAAAATATCAGTGGTGTTATTGGTGTCGTTTGTGACTAAGTTATAGGCATCAGACTGAAAGGCGATATAACGGCCATTAGCAGACAGCGCGGGAAAAAAAGAGACAAAATTGGCCTCTGTACCACTCGAACTGACACTCACCCGCTTGATTTGTTTCGTCAGTCGTTCATAAACAAAAATATCGGTAAAACTGTTTTTATCGTTAGGCACTAAATTATTGGCATCGGATTGAAAGGCGATATAGCGCCCATCGGCCGAAATAGCCGGAGAATGGGAGTGGCTATTGCCACTCCTCCCCTCAGCATTCACGCTGACACGAGTCATAATTGGAGCGTAAGCGTTTCCAACCTGAAATAATTCAATCAAAATGAACAAGTAAGTGGCGTAATACACGCCAGAATAGTTTTTAACGGTTTTAGGGATTGTCATAATATATTCTCTGTGGCACTCAGTGGTACTCAGTGGTACTTTGTGAACTCTGTGTTGATGATTATAACAAAAGTATAGAACAGAATTATCAAAAACAAGTACAACGAATGACGGGGATAAACGAATTAAGAAAGACTCGCACACTAGATCATCCTTATACTATACTAAACTGGATTCGTTATAATATTTCACGCAAAAGTGCGCGCAAAAACGTTTGCGTGAACCGAAGGGAAGCTTCGCTAAATATCAGCGTTCTATTGAGTTTTTAGATTAGCCGTTTTGGCTAAGGGGATTAGGATGAGTTTGGGGGGGGAATTGTAGAAAAAAGGGGAAAAATTGGAGTAGTGAAATATAAAGGTAGGCCGTAATAAATTATTTTGCAGCGAAGCAAGCGCCTTTTGCGCCTTTTGCGCCTTTTGCGCCTCTTGCGTTATTTTTTTAATTCGTTTTTCCCCGTCATTCGTTGTACTCAGCTTTCCTCGCCCGACTCTCGGTCAATATTAACATAATTTATTATTTTTCAATGAGTTACGACTCATAAAAGGGTATTATTTTGGCGTGAAACTTTGAGATTCAAGGAAATTAACTGACTTTGCTAAATATATAACTATTATATAATAAGTACTGAATTATAAAATTTCAGGTGCGTAGGGGCAATCCCTTGTGGTTGCCCTTCGCTGTAAAATACCTGTTTATTTGTGGTTCAGTACTTAGTAGGTTATATATATTGGGAAACGATACGAGCTAAATTTTAGCGGCACGTATACGTATTCGGTTTAAAAGCGTAGGCGCAGTGAGCAATTCTATACCTTTCTCACTTAACCAATGTTCATCATATATCTGATCCAGATAGTTGACACCTGTATCAGGAATCAAGGCCAATGCGGATTTCACATTGGTAGCATGCAGATAAGTTAAAGCACCATAAACAACAAGTCCCCCTGAACCTCCCATTAATATTCCTCGTTCACGGGCGATCTGATGACACAAGGAAATGGCTTCTTGATCACTGATCTGACATTGGTGATCAAATACTGAAAAGTCGGTATTATCAGCTTGCCAGCTTAACCCAACACCATTCACTAAGTACGGTTTGAATGGTGTGCCAAATATAGCAGAGCCTTCCACATCACAGGCTAACACTTGAGTCGTTGGGCGATTGGCTTTAATCCATCGTGCAATCCCAGTCAGATGTCCACCCGTACTAACTGCCCCTACTAGCAAATCAAAATTCAAATCACTGAATTCAAGAGCCGTGTAATCCTGATGAAATGTGGGATTATCAGGGTTATCATATTGATTTGGCCAGTAGGCATTGGGATCAAGTTGTAAAAGTTCTTTAACCCGAGAAATACGGGTCTGTTGATACCCCCCCTGTTGATCTGGAGTACTGACCATATCAACTTGTGCACCATAAGCTTTATACAAATTAAGATTTGTGGTCGTGACTTTTGGATCAACAACAATAATCACCTTAAAATCCATTACCGCACCCAACATCGCTAACGATTTCCCCAAATTACCAGAGGTAGATTCAATAACGGTTCCCCCTGGTTTGAGTTTCCCACTTTTAAATGCAGCTTGAATCAGTCCTAAAGCGGTTCGATCTTTAATACTAAAAGTGGGATTGAATTGCTCAAGCTTCAGATAAAGCGTTTTAC
>JAYQWI020001060.1:0-3377 GCA_035871815.2 Candidatus Parabeggiatoa communis | reverse complement strand
TGAAAATCCTTAAATCTTGAAAATCCTGATTCAAACTGATTGGGATGATTATTTTTTGTGAAGTCCCTTACCTTGGAGTGCAAAATTTATTTTGCTTTACCTTGGAGTGCAAAATTTATTTTGCTTTTACTACAGATTGATAATGACCCTTTTTTTGGGAATGCGCCCGTTTGCAAGTTGGAACGAAAATCCCGCAAGCTAAAGTTTTCATTGCAATCTTCTTAGATAGCGAGAAAATAGAAATGCACCCAGTCGCCCTATATTTTGGCAAGTTCAGACACCAATATTCATCAGATAAACATAAGCTTAGGATTTAATTCTGGTTCTGTCAGAGCTTGAGTCAAGTTTCCCATTTGTACAGGAACATCATAAAGCCTGCCCGGACCAAAACGGCCCCAAAAATGCCGTAAACCCGGTACAATAACCTTCACTACCGGTAGGCCTATATCTGGTCGAGTTTGATCTAATATCAACATCTCCAAGCCTTTGGCTTGGACTATTTGCAGACAATGCCTTATATCTATTTCTATATCGTTACTACTGTATTCAGGATAATCGGACAGCGTCTTTGGAGGTACAGCTTCATCTGGACTGAGGTAGGGTTGATTTCCAAGGGTTGCAGTGGTTAACCAGTCAATTATTTCTGGCTCATTGAGGTTATCTGGTGTTTTAGCGGCAACCATGGTGGGGAAAAACTGATTGAGTTCAGTTATGGCGCGGAGGAGGGCAATCTGTGGATCAAAATGGGCCCCAAAACCCAATAAAATATCTTCTCTTGCTTGGTCATTTCGACGCGATAGGGCAGCAAAAACGGGAATATTTAAATCACTTGTGATATCGAGTACCCAAAGTGCGCGATGGTGTTTTTTATAATAGGCTATGAGTGTTTGAAAATAAGGTTCCTCAAAGGAAAGGAGATCAACAACCGGTCTTTTGAGCCGATTGTACCACCAGATGGCAACGCTGTCTCGCTCTACCAACTCCATAAAACCCTGTAGGATGGCTTCTTCCTGAGTGTTACCGGCTGCACATCCGTTGGCATCTGCGCGAGCAAATTGAACGTGATGTTTTCGGGCATACCCATAATAACAATAGGCTGTTGGAATATAACGAGGCTCGTTGTCAGTGAGTGACCAAACGGGGCTCCACTCAATTTCCAACTGGTCATCGAATGGCTCGGGTACCCAGTTAAACCGTGAGTTTTTAGCGTTCCATTGCTCACGATGATTAAATTGTCGTTCACTGAAGAGCATACAGGCATTGGGGTGAATGGCCGCTGTGCCTAAATCTTTCAACTTGGCTCGAATACGGGCTTCATCTCCTTGAAACACGCCAGAGTATCGTTCAATGGATTCGCATAGCGCACCTGTTTTGGCCTGAATATCAAGTTTTCCTTTGCCGCTGGAAATGCTGCGTAAACCTTGACGCAGGAAGTATAATTCGTCCTCAGCACGGGCAAAATTGTGGTCTGCAATATAACAAGAAACGGGTCCCTTTTCGTCTCCTTCCACCGTATTTCGCTCAAGGCGACTGACAATGCCAGTAATGGGACTGAGGTGGTGTGCTAACTTTTTAAAGGTGTCCTCTGGAAAGAGAATTCGATGCCCCCCTCCATCTTTGATAAAAGATTTGGGTTGGGTTTGTAGGCGCAAGGGTATTGATTGGCTGGCCGTGAAAGCAGTTGGGTTGCCACAGGAAGGGCATTGGGGACGGTGAACGAGAATGTGGTCACGTTTTTCCAGCGACAGGGTATTCAAGGTAATGACTTTGCCTTCTAGGTGTGGGTTTTCACCACAGACGATCCATTTGACCACTTCGGTAGCGGCCATAGCGAAAGCCGTTTGCAGTGTTGAAGGTAGGCAACTCATTGGGGGAGTAAAAGCACCAGCGGCGATGGTTTTCGCTTCCAATTTATCTTCCAAATAACTTTCCACTTTTCGGTGCCCCCGCAGTCTCTGTGCCAAGCAAGCCCAGCAACCGGTTTGATTTGGCCTAAAAAGAGGCCCCAACCATAATTCGGTGCCCACCGGTTTGACTAATAACCATGAACGTTGATGGCTCAATGCTTCTCGGTTGATGGCTTCCAAACCCCCTTGCAAATAATCATCTGTTAGTATGATCCAACAGTCACCCTCATCAACCACATTAACGCCCAGTGATTCAAGCATCTCTTTGAAAGGGGTTATATCAATCTTGCCAAAGGAGATAAGCGAGACAGTCGTGTCTTTCAAACGTTTGGCCGCAGCTGCCGGTTCAATTTCCAGCATGTCCCAATAGGCAGCCAGTTCAGAGCGCATAGGTGGCACGGCATCAACGACATAACCTTCGCGTCGCAAGACTTCAAGAGCGTAAAAAATAGTCGCAATCGGTATTTGTTTTTTTAAACGCTCAACAATTTCTTGTTCAGTATATTGACCGTTAAGCAACGGTGCCAATAAAGTGTATACCTGACCAGAAAGCCGAAAGTGACCTTGTTCGGACAATAAAAATACACTCTCAAAAGGGATAATTTCACAACGAAAAGAGGGTTTAAATTGTGGTTTACGAGCACCCACAGGTGGGTTTCGCTCCGCTCTACCCACCCTACATTTTAATGGCATTTTGACTTGTGTATAACGATGAGGGGCAGACCTGCCGGTCTGCCCTGATTTACCTGAAAATCTCTATTCCTAGCATTCAGGGCGAACACGCCGGTTCTACAAAACCCCGTAGGGGCAGACTGGGGTGTGTCTGTTCAGGTATTTTGGCTACTTTCAACCCCGATTTGTAGGGTGGGTAAGCGGGCGGCAATGAACTCAATATAACCCCTTACCTCACCGCTCGCTTGCCCACCATTCCTCCTAAATTAAAAAGAGAGGGTGAGTCTACCAAAAAACCTCAATAATTTATTCTAGGGTCGCTTTGTACAACCCGATATGACTGGGTTATCGCCATTGTAAAGGGTTGTCAGTCTCAGGTTTTACCCAACATGGCATACTAAACCTGATATCTGCCGATTTTTTAGAACTATACTTCGGAGAACTTTTTTGCATCCAATACTTTCAATGACTTACAAAAATAGGCTTTAAAAAATAAATGACTTACAGACTTTTCCGACGTTTTCAGAACTATAGTATTCCATAAAAAGAAATTGGCTAAACTCCCATCTCACTTATTCGATTTTGTTTAGGAATAGCAAAAAAATAAATTATCCCGCAGGGCTACTCTATGCACACAAATTATTTGTAACAAACTGGCGGCTCACGCAGAGCCGCAGAGCCGCAGAGAATGAGAGATTGGGATAATTATTTTTTTGGAACTTCCTTAGTCACCACCACCTGATTTGAACTTTGAGACAACACCTGATGCTGTTGGCTGTTAGATTAAAAGTAATAGCG
>JAYQWI020001059.1:0-3859 GCA_035871815.2 Candidatus Parabeggiatoa communis | reverse complement strand
GGTTCTATAATGGCCCATTGTTCATCTGTCACATCACTTGAATAAGGTGATCTGCTCATCAGATTTCTTCTCCATTTTGATTTAATATTGTATTTTTTTATATTATCTCATATTAGGATAACTTTTCACACGCCCTCTAAGGGCAGGCCGCTGTTATCGTCAACAATTTGGCCTGTCAAAATGCCTTTATCCGGTTCAACTGGAAATTGAATGCGCTTGACATACTGTAAGGCCCGTAGTGCTAATGCCGTGGTGTAGGCATCTTCGCCCCAGGAACCTTTGTTGTCTTGATGTGTACGTAAGACTTGGGCAGCCGGTTTATAAAAGCTGGTGTCAGCCGTGGCTGAAGCTACCGCCAAAAGCGCAATTGCGGTTTCCCAATCGGTTTCCCATCCACCACCTTCGATTTGATTTTTGTAGAGATAATCATTGGCCGCTTCCACATAAGGCAGGAGTTGTTGTTTAAATAAAAATCGCTGTAAGGCACTGGAGGCCAAGGCCGTGACGTAGATCGCACTTTCGTTGACGGCATTGAGCACGAAACTCCCCGAAGGATTTTGGTGTTGTGTCAGGAAAGTGAGGGCACGTTCAGTGGTTTGAGTTTCTGAAGGCGCTGCCATAGCCAATGCTTCCAAAGCGAAGGCCGTGTTGAGTACCGTGCTATCGAAATCGGCCATTTCACCAAAACCCCCATCGGGATTTTGTAAGGCCAATAGTTCGTTAACTTGCGCCGAGATGTCATCTCCATTTTCATGGCCGGCTATGATTTGACGAGATAAGCTTTCAGTGCTGTGGTAAGACACGGCATTTAAGGCTTCTTGTCCGATGGCCATGATATTTTTTAAGGCTTCTTCTTCGTTCAGAGCGTGAAAGGTTCTTAACGCTTCTGCCGTGGATTGGAAACCGATAGCAACATCATTGGGTGTCGAAATGCCACCTTGATGCGTTTGACTGGCTAGCCAGTTTACCCCGAAAGTGGCCGACACCGGTGCTGATGCACAGACTGGGGTGGTGAAAAAGAAACATAATTAGGTTTATTTTTGGCTCGCCAAGAAATATGGCAGTGGGGTAGTTGAATGGGATTGATTTAAATGAATAAATAACATCAGAGTAACACGATTGCCCCTACAATCTGTTATTGTAGGGGCAATCCTTTGCTGTAGCCCTTGTGTGAAGCGTTCCCATTTAATGACCCCAGTGCCCTAATTAGTCCCTACCAGCTTTTAACCATTCATCTAAAGACACATTTAACGGCTCAAGCATTTCACTAAACTTATTATTTCCCCAAGCATCCAACAACATCTGATCAGATTTATCAATAAATTCTGAGAACCTTTTTTTATCAGCCTCATCCCATTCGTTTATTTCCGTTTTGTTCAAATCTGTTGTTTCAATAATATCCCGCTTTTTAAGTTCTATATAGGGGCAGGTGCTACTTTGTAAAAAATTCACAACTTGTTGGGCAAATTCGTACACCAAAGAAGGTTCATCAGATGATGATTTTTCCTGTGTCATAAGCGATGAAAGCGTTTTAAATTGAGATATTTTCTGGTAAAGATAAACCCAATGATGTTTACCTAAAATAGTTATTTCTCTAGTAGTAGCCTCTTTGAAACGAATTTCATCAGCTAAACCTTGACAAAGAACATCTATTATTAATTTTTTGTACCTGTTTCTCTCATCTTTTTGTGGTTCAAAAAAACACACAAAATGAGGCACTTGAGTCATGTAAAAAATCACGTTAAAACGTGCTAGATCAAGTTCAGTCCCTGGAGAATGATATTGCCAAAATAAAGAACTCACCCATGGGAAATGAGATTGTTGGAATACTGAATTCACTAAATTTTGTGTTTCAGGGTATTTATTTTCAAGGTATTTTTCATATAATTCTGCTTTTTTGCGTGATGGCTCAAACTTGACATTTTTATCAAGTGGCCAATTTTGTGTTGTCTTTATTAATTCCTCTGTATATGAAGTAAATGAGTCTTCTCCACAATCAGGCAAAAATTTAATAAAACTAACATAAGAATCGTATAGCAGCATTGGTTAATCAGCAACTCATTTAAGTAAAATAATTAGTAGTGCTGCAATGTGGGTGATGGGTAATCTAATTTTTCTACGTTTTGGGCAATGCCGTTAAGTTAAGAAAAATATCAGTTTGATAAAACCTTAACTTAAGGGTATTGACCGTACAAAATATAATATTTTACGGCAAGATTATTCCATCATCCACATTATAATACTACAGGATAATTAAAAAAAATGGCTCCCTTTTACTTGATGTTCCAGTTTTTGATGTTCTGCAAGCTTTATGGCAGTCAATCTTTGAGTGTCTATATATGCAAATCATTGATTATTAAGGAATTTAATTTTTAGGCCTTAAAATAACATTTCTTTTTAAATCAACAGTTTACAAAAAACTTGATCATCGAGTATAAATACAAAAAAAGGGCAACCACAAGGGGTTGGCCCTAGAAATGATGTCTTTCAGCCAAAATAAAAATGCTGTCTTATATTAGCATTGAATAAAAACTTTTTCAATGGCATATATAATATCGATAGAGTTACATAAATAAAGTTCTTTCGTTGACAGAATTTATTTTGAAATTGCTATCAACGTTTTACTGTTGAGCGAGTAGGAGAAGTATCTATCATTTTTAAAGGAATGAAGCCGCTTATAGTGGAAACAGACTACGTTTGCAAGCTCTTAATAGCTCCTTAATATTTCAATAACTTTGTTATGAAAGTCGCTATCAACAGGAGCTTCTAAAACCATATCCAAGGCTGTCTTGCCTTCATTATTTACGGCATTTATATCAGCGCCTTTTGATAAAAGTAGCTCTACAATATCATCAGAGCCAACCCATGCCGCATTCATTAATGGAGTCCAATTGAGAGGATCTCTACCATTAATGCTTGCCCCTAATTCAATAAGTTTCTTAACTTCATCAAGCGCAGCACGGTTAATTGCATCATCTAGAGCTATGTCAAGGTCATATTGAGATTTTTTCATTTTCCAAATTAATTATAACGTTTCCCGATTGAATGAAGTACAAATTTTATTTTTGTTACTAAATTATTTTTATTTTGCCATTTTATGATTGATTTTGTACTTCATGTAATCGGGAAACGTTATAATTCACCGATAATAATCTTAGCTCTTTTACAGTTTTAGTCTGTGAAATTCTACAATTGACTTCAGCATTTTAAAATTTGATGATAAACTTAATATTTCAAATTTATGCTCACTCCACTTAGCTTAACAGTTTGAAAAATATCTTCCAAACTTGCTATCAAATTAACAAACTCTATCTCATCTAAATTTTTTTGTGCCCATCGAATAGCTTTTTGCACATCTAATGGTGCTTTTTCAATAATGATTTGCAAATATCTATCATCTAAAACAAATAAAAAACATTCTGCATGACAAGATGGACACCAACGTGGATGATGATCCAATGATACCATTTCCACTGGAATATTAAATTGGCATGCTGCACAACGAATAACAGAATGCTCCAACGAACAGTATGAGAACCAGTTCACAAGAACTTCCTTTTTTCAATTGTTTTCATAAATTGTTTTCATATCTAAGTAAATAAACTCAGGTATTTGTTCTATTAAATTTGTCCCTAAATGACTTTCAAGAATCAAGTTTTTGCGAAGCAAACTTGATTCTTGAAAACTTGTTGAAATACTGTACACAAAATTAATAGCTTATATTATAAAGGGACAAGTATATTTAACAAACATAACCAACATTGGCTACCCATAACTAAGCAATCAAAAAAAGCGAAGATGAATTACAAAAAAAGCGTTTTTTTATCAAAGAACTTCAAAAAACAAGTGTCTAGCGAAC
>JAYQWI020001058.1:0-11109 GCA_035871815.2 Candidatus Parabeggiatoa communis | reverse complement strand
AAGCAGAAAGTGCAGGCCGGGGCGAATAGTGCTATCACGCAGTATTTTTATAATGCGGATGCCTATTTTCGCTTTGTAGACGGTTGCACACAGCGTGGTATTGATATACCCGTTGTACCTGGCATTATGCCCATTAGTAATTTTGAACAATTGGCCCGCTTTTCAGTTACGTGTGGGGCAGAAATTCCACGTTGGTTACGCGGGAATTTGAAAGATTTAGAGACCGATAAAGCCGCCTTGCAAGCCTTTGGCGTGGATGTCGTGACGACATTATGTGAACGTTTATTGGCCGGTGGGGCACCGGGTTTGCATTTCTATACGCTGAATCAAGCGAAATTGACTTTGGAAATCGCGAAACGTTTAGATTTGTTTTAGCAAGCGAAAAGAAGCACATTGTAAGGGCAATCCCCGTGGTTGCCCTTTATCACTCTCAATTTTTGAAATGATTTTGATGAAAATCTATAGGAGCTGATAACTATGGCAGAATTGCCTAGTTTATTATTAGTTGATGATGATCCACTGATTAGTGAATCGCTTGCTTTTGTTTTAAATGACAGTTTTACCGTTTCTGCCGTCGCGACGCGCGAGGAGGCGAAACGTTTACTTTACACTTTGCCAGTCAAGCCTAATTTAGCCTTGATCGATTTGGGATTGCCACCGAATCCGCATAGCCCCGATGAAGGTTTTTTGTTGGTTTCAGAATTATTAACCTTTAATCCCGCTATTAAAATTCTCATATTGTCTGGACAAGATAGTCTTGAGAATGTGCGACATGCTTTGACATTGGGTGCAGTTGATTTTATTCCTAAACCTTGTGACATGAATTTGCTCAAGGCGCGTTTGAAACATCAAGTGATGATTTTGGAAGCGGAGCGGCATACGCCTCAAGCGAAACAAAAAGAATGTGGCTTGATTGGACAAAGCACCGCGATGGAAATGTTACGTGCCCAAATCAAACAATTTGCTAATTCACCGTTTTCGGTTTTGATTCAAGGTGAATCAGGTACAGGTAAAGAATTAGTCGCGCAGTGTTTGCATACTCAAAGTCAACGCGCTGACGCATCTTGTTTGATTGTCAACTGTGCCGCTTTTACCTCTGAATTGCTTGAAGCCCAATTATTTGGACATGCGAAAGGGGCCTTTACTGGAGCCAATATCGCACGATCAGGTTTTTTTGAGGAAGCGAATCAGGGCAGTTTGATATTAGATGAAATTGGTGAAATGCCGCTACAATTGCAATCAAAATTGTTGCGCGTGTTAGAAAACGGAGAATATTATCGGCTAGGCGAGACGAAGGTGCGGCAATCTAACGCACGTATTATTGCAGCCAGTAACCGCGATTTACGTCATGAAGTCATGAAAGGCGCGTTTCGGGGTGATTTATATCACCGCTTAACGGTTTTGACGATTAAAGTGCCAGCCTTACATGAACGTAATGATGATAAAGTGTTGTTACTCAAACATTTTCAAGAATTTTATGCCGATATGGGCACTTTATTCCAATTGGATGAGAAAGCTAAAACGTGCTGGAAGGCCTATCATTTTCCAGGTAATGTGCGTGAATTACGCAATATCGTGATTCGTCTTGGTGCGAAATATGCCAATCAATTGATCAATAGAGAACAACTTGAGGAAGAGTTAGAAACCCCTCTGACAACTAATAAAATCAAAGATATGGACTCAGATCAAGCGATTACTCAGCAACTGAGTCAAGGGCAGTTTTCCTTGGATGAGGTGTTATTGGAATGGGAACGTCGTTACATTAATGCCGCCCTGAAGCTGAGCCAAGCGAATCTCAGTCAAGCCGCGCGTTTTTTAGGTATTAACCGCACTACCTTGTATAGTAAAATGCAACGTTTGAGCAAGAGTGGTATGGGAATCTAAATAAAGAATGTCATGTATTATGACTATTTTGGTTTAAAGTATCCGCCTTTTAAAATTACCCCCGATATTCAGCTTTTTTACTCTGGTGGTGATCGGGGGTTGGTGCTGGAAGCCTTGATTTATGCCGTTGAAAGTGGTGAAGGCATCCTCAAAGTGGTTGGTGAGGTAGGCAGTGGTAAAACGATGCTCTGCCGGATGTTGGAACAAAAGTTGTCTAAACGGATCGAAGTGGTGTATATCGCCAATCCGCGTTTACCACCTGAAATGATTTTACATGCGATTGCGCTTGAAATGCGTTTATTGATTACGCCGACAGATAATCGTCTTCAAGTGATGCACGCTTTGCATCAGCATTTACTTGAAAAACAGGCTAATCATCAACAAGTCGTTGTTTTTATTGAAGAAGCGCAGGAGATGCCACTGGAAACTTTGGAAGAAATTCGTTTACTCAGCAATTTAGAAACATCACGCAATAAGTTATTGCAAATTGTTTTATTTGGACAACCAGAATTAGATATCAAATTATCGACGCCTAATATTCGCCAACTCAAGGAAAGAATTACGCATCGTTTTTATTTAAAGCCCTTTACAGGCGATAACATACGAGATTATTTACATTTTCGGATGTATGCCGTTGGTTATCGCGGGCCCCCTGTTTTTTCTACCGCCGCTATCCGTTTATTAACAAAAGTATCTAAAGGGTTGATACGGCGCATTAATATTTTAGCCGATAAAGCCTTACTGGCCGCTTTTGCAAACGAAGTACACCTTGTACGCCCTAAATATATACGGTTAGCCGCGCGTGATAGTGGTTTTGCCTATCCCTTATTTTCATATCGTATTGGTGTGGGTATCTTGTTGGTTATTGCCTTATCAGTTGGCTTCTGGTTTTCAAATTACCGGGAAAGGCTTTGGACAGAATTGAGTAACCACTTAGAAGCCCCTATCGCGCCAAATCCGGTAATGACTTCACCGCCGATACCTGGAACAATGATAGCTGAGCCCCTATTAGATCAGCGTTTGAAAGCGACTCAGGATTGGTTAGCTCAGGTAAATGGGCGATATTACACGATTCAAGTGATGCAAACCAAGGTAGAAAATACGGCCGATTTAGAAATGTTGTTAGGCAAACCGGCCATAAAACCGTTATTAGACAAATTATATCTATATCGTATCAACACAAAAGGCGAACTGTATTGGGGAATGGTGTATGGTGAATTTATTAATAGTGACAGTGCCGCCGCTGCAATAGCGGAATTGCCTAAAATATTGCAACGCAATAAACCGTTTTTAAGGAAAATTAATCAATTGATATCAATTAATATAGGTGATGGAAATTCTAATCATGATTTAAGGAAGTTCCAAAAAAATAATTATCCCAAAAGGCAATTCAAGCCGGTTTATTTCTCTCATTCTCTGCGGCTCTGCGGCTCTGCGTGAGCCGACAGTTTGTGACATAAGATTTGTGTGCATAGCCCTGCGGGATAATTTATTTTTTTGATATTCCTAAATGGTTTAACGAGTTGTTTTTATTGGCGTTAATGTTATTCAGGACTAAGTCTATTAACTTCGGTAAATACCCACTTTAACGTATCAAATACAGCTTGTAATTCTCTGGTAGCTGACATTTGACTAGGATCTTTTATAAAGATATTATCTTCCAACTTACTAAATTGCCATATTATTCCTGTAGTTACAACGCCATAAGCTATATTGGCACCTTTAATGGAAGCAGCAATCATTTCTGCTAAAGCCTGTGTCCATCCTTCATCCCAATCTTGTGTCGAAGCCTCTATAATACAAAGTGGTGGTAATGCCATACCACCACAATCTGTAGCAGGTGCTATTAAGTAATCTGGTTCTCCCACTAAACCTTTTTCTTTGTCTACATTGAAAGGTTCTTCTATCCAAACGTTTAAAGGCTTATTATTTTCTTCTACTATATTTAACATAGGCGTAATGACCTTATTACATATCGTAGCCTCGTTCCTAAAACTCAAACTATTAAATAACCTTCTTTCAATGTTATTGAATAGTAATTCAGATATTTCTATACTTTTAGTCTTAATTATAGAACCATCTTTTACCTTAATACTGAAAATACCGGCGACTTGTTCAACTGATTCAAATTGACCATATGACATAAGATTCTCCTTATTTTTAAATGTGATCTGTCCCTTTTGCAATACAGGATTTTTGGCAATGCTGATTAATGGGTGATTAACTTCGGATGGTTTAGTTAGGGCTTTTTAGTTGTATTTGTTGGAATAATAAAGGACGGAGTAAAATAAAAGAACTACCCATTAATTTTACTCAGCCCCCAATTATTCTCAGCCAAGCATTACCCTTGGCAAAAAGTCGATCTGCCAAAGTCACCTCAAGTAATGTCCTACATCGTGATGTCACCCGCTTTGTCGATTGACGAAAGTCGTATGGCTGACTTTATTAACGCAGTGTACGACCTAAAAGTCGGTGATGACACGCAGAGCCCAACTTGGAATGAAACCACACTTGAACAAGGTTTGGGTTCTTTCGTACCATTCCCAACCTTCTACCATCAAGCTGCCGCTCAGTATTTTGTAGACAAGATGAAATAGCGGTTCAAACTAATACCAGTCAGGTTTTGAAAATCTGACTGTTTTTTCACATTGCCAGAAAATGATAGCGATTTTTCAATCCGTGGCATAGGATAAAAACCAGGTTTCCTCGCCCCAAAATTTTATTTTAGAATGTTTGCACGGGAAGCCCTGCTTCCCGTCTCGCAAAGCAGAGCTTTGTAGGTAGGCATTATCAAGTAGAACTTGGTAATGAGGCAAACAAAAAAACGTTTGCCCCCCCTACTCGGTAGATGCTTTACAAATCTCGTCAATTGCGGTTGCAATTACCCCACAATCGGAAAATTCTGCTCCAAGAACGCCCCTTAGTATCGGAATACTCAGATTCCTTGGTATTAGAAACCATACAGGGTTACCGAAGGCTTTTGGATATCCAACATCACCAGGGCCACCATTCCAGCGCATGGCAAGATGCTTATCGCCATTTTCCCACTTTCCCCACGCAATTGAAAAGTTTCCATCATTATAGAGTATTTTGTGATCTTTAAAATTATGTGGCTTCACATCTTCAGGCTTTATCATACTAATTTCCTTAAAAACTCATCAGTTATCAGTTATTCAGTTAAATACGAATGCCATACTGGAGAAGATGGCAATGATAAAGGATTGCCCATACCCAATTCAAGATTTTTTGCGCTTGTCAAGTATCGGCCATATTTTTATCAATTAATCCCAATATTTCGGATTTAGCTTGGCACGACGGCGATCAAGGATTAGTTAGTCGGTTTCCATCTATTTCATTGGTTTATCGAATATTCTACTTGAGCTTCTAACACTTCTCTTCAGCCGTCGTTAGGTTGTATTGCAAGGATTAGTTAGGATATTTATTGTTTAAATTTGGGCTTGACTTTTGATTAAACCTATTAAAATCAGGTACTCTAACCACTTGATTTATTGACAAGTATTGGCTTTGTCGAATACCCAATTCAATACATTAAACACCACTTGTAGTTCTCTTGTCGCTGATATTTTAACAGGATCCTTAGTGAAAATACTATTCTCTAATTTACCAAACATCCAAACATCCCCTGTAGTAACAATACCATAACAAACCTTTGCACCCTGAGTAGATGCAGCATACATTTCCGCCAAAGTCTGAGCCCAACCTTTTTCCCAATTTTCTTTCTTTGCCTCCATAACACAAAGTGGTGGTATCCCCATTCCGCCATGTTTTGTTCTAGTGGCAATTAGATAATCAGGTTCACCAACCAAGCCTTTACCTTCGTCTACATTGTATGCTACATGTGACCAGACATAGAGAGATTTATACCTTATACTTATCTGGGTTAAAATAGGCTTAATAATATCCTCGCATATGGTAACCTCGTTGATAAAACTCATACTATCGTTTAGTCGTTTTGTAATTTCAGAGAAAGGATAATCTGGTATTTCAATATCTAGCATATCAATTATACCCTTATCTACAACTTCAATATCGAATCTTCCGGCCACTTCTTCAATTGATTCAAATTTACTGTATGGCATCATTATTTTCCTTCAGACTAAATTCTGTCAATTTTGTTGTGATGTTACTGAATGTGGGTTGGGCCTAGTACCACGCACCGCAAATATATCGGATAATAATTGTAGTGCTGATATGAATAATCGGATGAATTTACGGTGTGTGGTACTAAGTTAGTGCATAAGTATAACAAACACACTGAGCCACACGGCCCACTTAGCAATGATAGCGACGATATAACTCATCAGTTATCAGTTAAATGCGAATGCCATACTGGAGAAGAGGGCAATGATAAAGGATTACCTATACCCAATTCAAGCATTTTTGCCGTTGTCAAGTATCGGCAATATTTTTAGATCATTTCATACAACGCGCCATCGTTTTAACAAGTGATAGAGGGTTGTCAAGCTTTTTTCATTTTTAAGAAAAATTAATCAATTGCTATCAATATAATTAACATGTAGGGGCAATCCCTTGTGGTTGCCCATTTTAATCTACGTCTTTTTTAAGCTACATTCCTAATATCAGCCGCTTCACCTTCCCCGCCAAGTATGCCATCGGCCCCATAAGAATACAGATCGTAATCCTTGCTATCAGGGCCAAGTATTTGATATTGAAATGAATTTTTCCAAAGGTCGAGCGATATTATACCTTTATTCAAATAAGGCCCACGCCAACGTAGATCATCGGTTTCATTTTTGATCAACCCTTCCAGCGTTTTTGGATATTCAGACATATCCAGACGGTATATCTCTATGGCCGATTCAATATTCGCCAAAGCTACCTTTTCAGGAGAAGGGCGACCATTTTTAAAAAGATGAGGCCCCACAAATATCGCTAATAAAGCCAATATGGTAAGCTCGATAAGTAACTCAATTAGGGTAATTCCCGAATGTTGATTGATTTTTCTCTTTGAAATTGGAAACATTAAGATTATCCTTGTAGGGCGGGCCCTTGGTTCTCAAGCCATCTCACGCTTTTCGCTGCTTTGCTGCGGTGCAAAGTCATCAACGTCGCATACCAAAGCGGCTTTGCGGCTTTGCGGCTTTGCGTGAGCAAATAATTAATTATTAATTCAAATTTACAATAAACAATAACGGATTAAACTTTGCTTATAATAAACTTACTGAGTACAACGAAACTTCGTTAAATATTAATTCGTTTATCGATCCGTCATTAGTTGTACTTTACTCTATTGCATTCAATGACAAATAGATATAAAATTCGCACTTCTATTTTAAATACAGAGAGAGTTTATAGGTTTAATGTTTAATGCCCCTTTTGTTTAAACAATTGAAAAAAGGGGAAATTTTTTTCTACCTTTTGTGAGAAAATTTAATTTATGCAAAAAAGACTTGCTTTTGGAATAGCCATTTTGCTCTGTACTCAAACCGGGTTAGCAGATGACGGTTTTACTGGTGAAGGTAGCTTAGGTATCACCTATAACAGTGGTAATACGGAGACACAGGATTTAAATGCTGGACTATCACTTGGTTATGCACATGCTCAATGGGAGCATAAAGCTAACTTGGGTGCTTTGCAATCCGAAGAAAATAACAACAAAACTGCGGAACGCTATGGGCTAAAGCTGCAAAGCGATTACAAGTTACCAAGTGAGATCGATTCCTTATTTGGTACAATAAGGTATGAAGATGATCAGTTCAGTAGTTATGAATATCAAGCCTCGCTGGTAGGTGGGTATGGACACCACTTTATTAAGACTGATCCCACTAAGCTTAAAGTAGAAATTGGTGCTGGTGTGAGGCAAAGCAAATTAAAAGACTCTGCTGACAGTGGTGCTGATGAGTTTTCTGGTGATGAGCGTCTTGATCTGACATTCAAGGGAGAAGAAAACACCGAAGCCATTGTTCATTTTGGGTTGGAGTTTAGCCATCAATTGAGCGAGCAGGCCACTTTTACTCAAGACCTTCTGGTAGAGGGGGGTAAAGAGAATATCTACACTAAATCGATTAGCGCCTTACATGTCAAGCTCATGGGTAATTTGAGTTTGAAATTAGCCCTTGAGATCAGAAACAATAGCGAGGTCAACCCAGGCACAGAGAAAACAGACACCACGACTACGATGAATCTGGTTTACAACTTTTAAGTTGTCTAATCAAATTGTAAAGACGCGATGCCTCGCGTCTCAGCCCAGCCATTCTATGTCTAATCTGTAGAGACGCGATGCCTCGCGTCTCATCCCAGCCATTCGATGTCGAATCTGTAGAGACGTGATGCCTCGCGTCTCATCCCAGCCATTCGATGTCGAATCTGTAGAGACGCGATTCCTCGCGTCTCATCCCACCCATTCTATGTCTAATCAAATTGTAGAGACGCCAAGCATCGCAAGAGACGCGAAGCATCGCGTCTCTACAGTTCAACGAGACACTGTAAAGACGCGAAGCATCGCAAGAGACGCGAAGCATCGCGTCTCTACAGTTCAACAAGACACCCATGCGCCTCTTGAGATAAACGTATTGGTGCCCCCGCCTTTAATTCTACCGCTTGATTGATGTCTACGCGATGCCCATTCGCTGATGTCAGAGACGTTAACGCTTGATTAATCAATAACCATTTTTCCTGATAAAAAACGCAATAGGCTTGAAGTGTTCTATCCACACCAGGGCCTGGAAAAATATTATCAAAAACATGCCATTTGAATAAGCATTGCCCGTCATAAATCACCATCTCCCCTTCTCGCATCCATTGCCCTGGCCGTTTTTCTGCCCGTCGGGTTAAAATGGGAATCGGTCTCTTGATCCGCGTCTGGCAAAATGGACAAGCGAATTGTTCGGATAAAACGATAAACCATTGTTGCCTGCAATTCGGATTAGGGCAAGGATGGAGTCTGTCCCACGTTTGAATCAACCCTCTTTCCCATTGGTAAGCACTTGGCCGCTTATGCGGCGTATGTAATCCAGTAACAAAGGCCTGATAAAACAGGCTTTTCAGTGTTGAACCCAGGGCCTTGACAGGGACTTTCAGGCCCGTTTTAGGATAGTTTGATCGGTCGTCGGGGTGTTCAATAAATAAAGCCTTTTCGCCTAAACTTAATCGTTCATCTTCTTCTGCTGAATGGGTTGAATGAATTTTAGGGCCACGTAATGGGTGACGGTTGAGTAAATATTCATAAACCAGTACCGCCAACGCATGTTGATCAGTCAGAATACTGGCCAGTTGTTTTTTAGGAGCATCAGTGCGTAAGCCTATGGTAGCCAACACTTCAGGGGCAATGTAACCTGGCGTACCTTCCACATCAGGTGGGAAGATTTGTGGCACAACCAAGGCATCAATATCAATAATGATCATTTGCCCTGAAACCGGATCAATTAAAACATTATTATCAGATAAATCAGAATGCGCTAAACCGGCGAGATGTAAACGGCTAACGGCGCGTGCCAATAAGATGCTGATTTTATAATAATTAATCCAACTTCCTTGCTCTTCTTTTGGTAAATAGCTTCGCAATTTCGGGCTCACAAACCAGCGGCTTTTTTTTTCTTGGCCCTGCCATCGCCCCGATGCAAAAAAATACTGTCCCGGATAAACCGGTACCATTACCCCTAATTTCGGTTGCGTAATCAGATCGGTAGGCCAACAAAATAACCCATTCCAATAATCAGCGTGTTTTTTATCAGGCAATGTCGGATTAAATACCGTTAAGATGTGTTGTAGGCGACGTAGCCTGTCAGTTTGATGAGGCAGATCATGCTTATAAAAACAGAGAACAAATTCTTTATCCGTCGTAAAATACACCTCTTTCATACTCCCTTGGGCGATCATCTCAGGGAGATATTCAATCAAGCGGCCGTTTCCTAATTGGGCTTTTTCACTCATTGTTTGCTTGCCTCTTAAGCCATTCACCTGTTGTACAATACCACCAAAGTTCTATCATCAAAAGAGCCTCTGATCTGATAAGTATCTAACCAAGTGAGTAAGCGACTTGCCGGGATTGAAGCCTTCTTTTCTAATAGCTCAAGAGGAATACCGGCCGCTAATAAATCGGGATCGGCCATCAGTTCCGCAATCGACAATTTCAGGATTTTGGCATACTCATCAATTAAAACGATGGGAGTCGGTATGCGCCCTTTTTCCGTAATCCGTTCCTCAATCACCGTATACGCCTCAGCCTTCACAGTCGCCTGCCGCTTTTCACGGCTGTCTGAAACCGTAACCGGTATAATACCATTGAGTATTAAATCACCGAAGAGTCGTAGCATCCCCGTATCAGGTGGATAATAATCGTCAGACACCCCATCCGTCATCACCATCAACGCTTGCATCGGACTAAAAAAAGGAAACGTCTTGGCCGATAAATAATCTCTTTCCAATTGTCGTCTCGAAGAGGTGAGAAAGTGTGTTTCACCACAAAAATGATTATTTTCAATTTCCCCCAATACCAAAGCCTTGTTTTTATCAATCGCCACCGATAACCCATCTCCCACTTGACAAGCGAGTACCAAACTATATTGAGTAGAGTGATAGAAAACGGTTGTATGAACTGCCAACAGCAAAGTGGTCGCAAAATCGTCCAGGGTTAAATCACGATGGCCTAAAGCTTTATAATAATACTTCAACCGATCACGCGCACAACAGGCAGCTTCAATGCCCTGATAAGCGGCTTGTATGGCTTCATGTAAAAATTGTTGAGTTAATTCAATATCTTGCGCTTTAAATTGCCCCCCTTTATTTCGAGCAAAAGTCTCATTAGACCAGATTTTTCGGGCCACAATTTGATGGGTATGTAATTGTTTCACCAAATAATTGACAGCCCTTTCACAAGCCACTCTCGCCCCAACCCGAGAAAAACGTTTAGAACCCGCCCCGTCAGAAACCGCGATAATACCCCATTCACCACTACGAGCGATTTCAAACCAATCATCACAGTGCGTTCCCTCATGTTTATGTCTTTTACCCCGCACCCGTGCCGCAATAAGATTAAAACCCGCCGGCAAAGTGTCGCTTTTTTGGGCCCATTCAGAATGATAATCTTTGCCAGGGGGAACAGGTTGCCAAGTCCATAATGAGTTTGTTTCAATATTCATCTGGGTTATTTAATATTCATTTTTTTCAACACCACTCTTTTTCTAATTATAACGGATGAAAGTTGATAGCACACGCCAACTCAGAAAGTTCTGGAGAACCGCC
>JAYQWI020001057.1:0-3418 GCA_035871815.2 Candidatus Parabeggiatoa communis | reverse complement strand
TGAATCGTCTTTTCCGCCGATTTCTGTGTTCGCCAAAAAATCTTCTTGTGCCAGGATACCGTTTTGCGCTTATCAAAGACAATTAACCAACCTTCGGCACAACCCAGTTTATCCATATAATCGGCTAATTGTTTTTTGCCGTCTTGATAAGTTTTGTCTGCACGACGCAGTTTCAACTCAATCGGATACTTTTGTTCTTGGTAATGCACACACAAATCAAGTCGGCCCGTTCCACCTGCCAATTCTCTTGAAATGCGCCCGCCACTATTTACGATTCGTTGTAAAAACGCTTGCAAAACCAAATGTGGAGCCGCTTCTTGATATTGATAGCGATTCACCCAAATTTCACTATTTTCTCGCCAAAACGCCTGAAAATCACTCAACAATTTTTTCATATCCAGTTTGCCATCCACCACATAAGTCCGCAGTTCATGAAAATAGTTGGGTTGATCCATTTCCATTTGCGAGCGGGAAGTGAGGGTGCGAATAATCACTTCTCCATAAATCGGATTCGCCGGCACCACTCTTTTGTCAGCATAGCGCAATAAACCCAGATCCAACACATATTGATAATCATCATCTAAGAAACTATAGCCTTGACTTTCACCAAGAATCACCGGCTCAACAATGCGCTGTACCCGAGCCTCTTTCAAACGTTCCATCAGACTATCAATATGGGTATCTCGTCGCATAATCAGCGTTTGTACCGTTTGTTCCACATGCGCTAAGGTAATGGTTTGTGAAAAATCACCTTGGAGAATTTTGACAACGATTTCCCTCGCAATCGCGTTGATCAACCAAGGTTGTCCTTGTGTATAGTGATAGATTTGTTCAATCACGGGTTGTGAGAAAATTTGCTCCGTTTGTTCAGTGTGTTGGGCATAAAGATGCGTGATTTCTTCGACACTGAAGTTTTGCAAAGTTAAAGTTTCAGACACAATATTAAAAGGACTTGCACTATCCAAGGTGTCCGAATCCTCGCGGATTTTTCCCTTATAATCACGAATATTCCGCATACCGACTAAAGCGATAGAATGGACAAACGCAATACGACCCCGGTTAACATATCCATCCCGAATTTGCCGCAAAAAGGAAATCAGGGTACCGTTTGACAAGCAATCAGTTTCGTCAAAAAAAATGACTAAAGGCTTATCCAACTGCTTACAAAACTGTGAGAATGTCTTGATCAAAATGGTACTATAATTTGAAAAATCGGCATTGGGCGCAAAAGAATACCCACTCAATTTGTCATGAAGTTCGACTTCTAGCTGTAATCTTTTGACAATCAGTGGGATGCCTTTTTCTGCATCAGTGATTCCCGACACGGTTTCCAGTGAACAATACAATGCATAATAGTGCCCTTCCTCATTCAATTGTCGGGTTAATTCCAACAATAACGTGGTTTTGCCAGATTGTCGGGCCGCGTGAATCACGAAATACTGCTTTTGTTCAATCAAATCAATCAAACCAGAACAACGCTCCTGGGTTGGTAGCATATAGTGTTCATCCGGGCGACAGGGCCCTGCAATGTTAAACGTTTTTTTCATATTTGTTTTCTCCTGAATATCAATTAATTAAATACAGGGCAACCACAAGGGTTTGCCCCTACAAAGGATGTATTTATTTTGCCGGGCAACCACAAGGCCTTGCCCCTACAACGGATGTATTTCACCTATCCCGAGGCGGCCAAGCCAAGGAAAAATCTTCATATTCAATGGTTAAATTAGGATTATAGTAGGGATCATCTGAAATGATCTTATGCCATTTGGCTTTCATATAATTCAATTCATGTCGCAAGCGTAAATGTTTTTTGAGCGTGTTATCGCTTCCACGACTCGCTGATTCAAGATGATACAGTTCGGCATAAGGTGTCCAAACAATACGATAACCTTGTTCGCGAATACGCAAGCATAAATCAACATCATTAAACGCGACTTTCAAATCTTTTTCGTTTAACCCCCCGACTTCTTCAAACACGCGACGGCGCATGATCAGACAAGCGGCCGTGACAGCCGAATAGTTTTGAATTAAAAACGGTTTCCAGTGATAACCCGGTGCTTCCCTAGCAAGGAATTTAAAACCATGTCCCGCCAAGCCGCCCAGTCCAACAATCACACCGGCATGTTGAATCGTGTCATTCGCATAATACAGTTTCGCGCCAACCGCACCAATGTCAGGCCGTAAAGCATGACTCACCATTTCAGTTAACCAGCCAGATGAAATCACTTCTAAATCATTATTGAGCAAGCCAATGATTTCGCCAGTGGCATAAGATACCCCCTGATTATTCAATTGCGAATAATTAAACGGGCCCTGATGACGAATCACGGAAACGCTTTTATCCTGTTGTATTTCTTCTAAATACGCCAAAGTCGCGGGCTCAACACTGCCATTATCGATAATGATGATTTCAATCGGTTTATAATCGGTTTGATTCAATAATCCTTCCAGCGTGCCACGCAATAATGTCAGTTTGTCACGGGTCGGTATAATTAAACTGACAAGCGGGGGTTCAGCCGGTAAGGGGTAAATCACGCGAGTTTGTCCAGCAATCGCTTCAACCACTTGAACGGATTGGTTTAGACGTTGAAAATGGGCTTGCAAAGCATCACAGGCGCTGTTGCCAGAAGCTTCGCTTTTTTCGGCCATCAAGATTGTACGCTGATGATACAAAATATGGGGAATATGGCGAATGTGTTTCGCGCTGATTTGCTCCAAAAAACGCAGCGTCAAATCATAATCCTCATGGCCTGGATAATCCGCGCTAAATTCACCAATCTCATTGATCAGGCTGCGTCGATAGACGGTTAAATGACAGAGGAAGTTTTGCGAGTAAAACAAATCCGGGTTCCAATCGGATTTAAAATAAGGATCACAGCGTCGCCCTTCAGCATCTAATTGATCGTGATCCGTATAAATCAGATCCGTCTCTGGATGGGTATTGAGCATGTCAACGATTTGATATAACGCTTGAGCAGGCAATTGATCAGCAGCCCCCATTAAGGCGATAAAATCGCCGCTGGCAAGGGCTAACGCACCATTCAAATAATCAGCTAAAGGCTTGTTTTCTAAAACATTAACGCAGAATATCCGATGTTCGGATTCGACGAGTTTGATCACGTTATCAGGTAAAGTACCTTGATAGGCGAGGCATAATTCCCATTTTGGGAAAATTTGATCACGTAGTGATTCAATAGCATCATGCAAACCAGATTCATTTTGATCAACGTAAGGCATGATCAAAGAAATAAGGGGCTGATATGGCCATTCTGCCATTCGTGCAGACAATTGTGCAGGTGTGGTTTGATTTAAAATCTCATGCTGTTTAATCCATAAAGCATATTCCCGAATATCATGCCAAGGCATATAAGGTTGCAAACCTTGTTCTCGCCGACTTTGAAAATAGTTGATCTTCCAA